>DAIMDJ010000337.1:0-3552 GCA_036725905.1 Terriglobales bacterium | reverse complement strand
CAAACTGCTTGCGATTGCCGGAGCGGAAGCCCTCACCTAATCCCACCAGCAGCAGCAGCGACCCCACGCCCCATGCGATCCCGAACATGGTCAAAAACGACCGCAGCTTGTGCGCCCACAACGTGCGCAGCGTCTGCGCGAAGATTTCGAAAAGCAGCCGCATGGCCGTGTTCAATGATACGCGAGGTAACGTTCCCCTTGGTTAGACACCAGCAGCTCAGTTTGGTCATTGCAGCGGCCTTAGAACAGGGACGGTCTGGGCGTACCGCCCAGGAGGTTGGGGTTTACATAGCCAATGGTGTGAGTGCCCTCATGCCCGCCCCACGCGAACAGAATCCAGAGCTGAGGGATATTTTCCCCGCGGACCGTGAAACCTGCCGAAAAGCTGTGGCGCAGGTGGTCGAAGTCGAGATCACCGCGAGTGAGCGCGACTTTTCCGTAGTCCGCCATCGCCGTGAATCCCAGCGGCAATTTCCAAAGCGAGTGCTCGAAAGCAGCACGCGCAAACATCACGTTAGGGGCGCGAAAGCGGTAATCCTGATAACTGCTCAGGGCTCGATCGCCATTGAGGTCGGAGCCTCCCATTGTCGGCTGGAAGTAGAAAGGCACGACG
Organism: Terriglobales bacterium; assembly: GCA_036725905.1. GTDB lineage: Bacteria > Acidobacteriota > Terriglobia > Terriglobales > Acidobacteriaceae > QIAB01. The sequence continues at coordinate 2,939 of DAIMDJ010000337.1, read as the reverse complement.
TGGCCTGCCGGTGCGATTGATTCAGAGAGAAAAAACCGCAGCTCAAAACTACCCTCTACGTCACGAGAGAAGCTATAGGCCTTCTCAGTTTTGTCATGACTATCTGTCTTTGGATCTCCGTTTGGTCCCACCGTCTCGTTCGGATGAGGAATCGCGTGACTATAAGGCAATAGAATACGATGGGAGAAATCCAGTGTGAGGCGGCGAAAGCTGAACGCCGAGTCGCTGGGCGCGAAGAATTGCTGAAATGTAGCGCGGTAGGTGAGTTTCACTGGAGTCTTGGGGATGCTGGGGCCAAACCGAATGCCCTCACCGATCTGAAAGAATCCTGGTTGATGGGTTAAGCCCGGAGCTTCAGCCACCGTGTAAAGCTGCTCAATAGATGGGCTGGATTGCCCACTGCGGCCCCGAAGTTGCACCAGGCGGCCATTCGCTTCGCCATACAGAGCCAAGTGCAGCTTGCTTTTCTGGAAAATGGGATAAAGGATGCTTGCTCCGGGAATGATCTCGCGCATGCCGAAAAATGACCGGCCTTTCGTTGACGTGAAATTCCCTAAGCCGAAAAAATCGATCTGACTTAGTGAGATGGCCTGCACATATCCAGAATAGATCGGCTGGGTCGCAATGCTGGGGTCGCTTGGCGAAGGATATCCCTTGAAATAGAGACCAGCGCGCCAGGAGCCGTTGGTCGAACGTACACCGTCAAGGCTCCAGCGCACTCTCCAGCCATTCTGAAAATTCGTGCCGTACACGAAGGCCGGTCCAAACCCGAAACCGTTTTGCGGAGCGATACTTCCGGCCGACTCGTCACTAAATTCTGCCGCAAACTTGCTTTGGTTTTGCGCACGAGCGGGAATGCAAGTCAGAAATAACGGCACTAGCGATGCAATCAGGAGAATTCGTCGCATATGTCTGCCTCACTCCGCGCCCTGCGAACGCAGCTTCTGGGTCACGGTGCGAACGTAACCTAACGCATCCGCCTCGGTCTTGATGGAACTCAAATCGATGTGAGTCTGCTGGGCAAATGGCAGGTGCATTTCTGCAGCGTGAAAGTGAATGACGTTATCTCGAAGCAAGGAATCCATTGGTAAAGGTCGAAAGTGCTGAGATCTGGCCACCGCCGGAGCTGCCGCGTGTATGTCAGCCACTGCTTGTATGTCGCCTACAAGCGTGCCAGGCACGTTCCGGGCGGCCGCAGCGCCAGCCAGCCTGGCTGCGGCATCGGGGAAGAACGCAGCCGCGTGTGGGTTGGAAACACCCTGGAGTACATCTGGCTCCTTGCGCGGAGCGCCCAGCGAGAGCAAGTCTAGAAATGTGTCGGCACTTTTCTCCCGTGGCGAGCGGTTATCGAAGGCGCCGATAAACTTCTTGGTAACGCTCGCCGGGATTGAGGCATGATCAAAAACGCGATCGCTGAGGACGACTGTGCCCTCCGGAATCCACGGCGAAACCAGTACCGCCGGAACACGCACCCCCAAGCGGTCAAACTTAAAACCAAACACCGGATCGGGAGGAAATTCATCCGGGGTGCAAGCGGGTGGCGGCACGTGGTCGTAAATTCCACCATGCTCGTCGTAAACAATCAGCAGCGCACTGCTCTCCCAGAGTTGCTGATTGGATCGGATCGCCTGGTACACCGCCTTGATGAAGCCCTCGCCCACATGGACGTTCCCATCAGGGTGCTGGTCGGATTCCTCGGCCATGCCATCCTCGACTTCATGATCCTTGTAGTTTGGTTCAACAAAAGAATAGTCCGGCAGCTTGCCGGATTTGCAATCGTGGAGAAAGTCATCAAAAGTGCCAAACAGTTTCGGCTGCTTGAGCAGCAGAAAGGCTAGGGCAATGGTTGAGCTGGAATCGTCAAAATAATAGATTTTGGCGGTGCGACCGGCGTCGACCATGCGCTCATAGATAGTGTGATACTTGGCATTTATGTAGAAGAGGCTGTTATCCACTTTGCCGAACGAAGTGCCGAAGTGAGCAAAAACGCGATTGGGAATGGTGGGGCCGGGGAGCGATGAGAACCACGCATTGAAGACTGCGTATTTCCGGGCCAGGGTAGCGAGGACAGGCAGCTTGTCTGGAGAAAAGCAATACATGAGCTGCCGCGCCTTTTCAACATTCTTCAGCTTCACTTGGTAATACGCCTGAACAAAGCCTCCCATTGTGACCTGGCGCGGATTAGTTTGACTTCCGTAGAAGAGCTGGATATCAACATCCTCAAAATGGTGGCCCGGATCTGGATCGAGTTGCCCTTGGGGTGCTGCTAGTGGCTGCACGGGCGCCTGGTGCCGTTGGGATCGGGGTTCTTTTGTGTGCCGTCAACTCCGTCGATACGCGGATCTTGCGCTTTCAGATATCCCAGCATGTGGTCGAACGAGCGGTTTTCCATCATCAGCACAACGATGTGCTTGAGATTGTCGAGACCTTCAGGCATACATCCTCCAATTCAAGAATTGGTCTGGATAGGAGCGCGCCTCAGACAGAATTCAGGCATGCCCGAAAAAAGTGTAATAGGCCAGACTGACCCAACTAGTTGAAGTTCAGGCGAGCACGTGCCGTTCCAATCAGCGCCAAATTCACCTGCAATAACCACGCCTTTTGCTGGCGTGGATTAGGAAGATACCGCGATACCACCTGTGGGAAGCGCCCTGCGCTATCCGTTCCGATATAACGCTATCCATTTGGATAGAGAAGCTCATAGCTTCGGGTAGGAGTCAAAACTGCCAACAGGCACTATAAGAATCCGGCGCTCTATCGTCTGGGCCAACCGCGATGAATTACGTGCGAGGCTAGAATGCGGGCTGATAAACCGGGTCGAGTGATATGTGCCGTTTCTGCGGTTGATGTTTACGCTGATTTTTCCTGCGCAGGCGACTTTGTAAACAAGATTTCAAAGACCAACAACCCCGCGCCGATTACGATGGCACTGTCCGCCA
>DAIMDJ010000336.1:0-3561 GCA_036725905.1 Terriglobales bacterium | reverse complement strand
AAAGGGTACAGATATTGGGATGGTTCAAGGCCGAGGCGGCACGGGCCTCACGCTTGAAGCGTTCTAGTGCCGAGGGATCTCGAGAGAGTTCAGGTGGAAGGAATTTCAACGCAACTTTGCGACCGAGTTTAAGGTCTTCTGCCTCATAAACCACACCCATCCCTCCGCCGCCGAGCTTGCGGAGAATGCGATAGTGCGAGATGGTTTGCCCAATCACAAGAGTACACGCTGGATTAGCGCGAATATTAGTGAGGGGTACTCAGGAAGTCAAACAATGGACGTATATTCCAGTGACATCATCAGAATTGTATTACGATTCCCGCTGACGGCTCCGCCAGATGCCCATAGGCGCCGGTGAACAGACCGGAGATATTGAAATCCGGCGCTTTGTAGACTAGTCCGCGATACTGCAAGCGCAAGGCCAAGTGCTCGGAAGCAGGGTATCTCCGAATCAGAGGGATGGAAGAGAAGATCCGGTAATCCAGTCCCCCACCGTAGAGAAACGCGATCTGCGTCCGCCGGTCAGCGGGAATGGAGGTTTGAACTCCATCCACGAAAGTGGTATCTGGGTTAAACGACAGCACTCCTATTCCGCCAAAAACAAACGGCTCAGCTTTCTCCGTCTCAAACGGAGTGAAAACATAAGCGCCGGTAAACTCGGTAGCCTTGTTGTGAATGCGAAAAGTGTTTGGCGCTGAAGAGTAGATCTGGCTGTTGTGAGTAATTCCGTAATTTAGCTCGACCGCACTCTTCGCCGTGAAACGGTAGCGAACCGTAGCAAGGAATCCACCAGAGTTCGTGGGAGAGTCGGTTGTTCCATTGCCTGTTGAACTCTTGCTGAAAACGGCGGTCGCGCCCAGGCTTACATCGAACCGGTTCTGCTGCGCGATGGCAAACGATGTAAAGAACAGCACCTCTGCAAACCAGATACCCGCTTTCTTTCCTATCAAGTGTCCTCACATTCGATCAAAACAGCCGGATCGCCTTCGCCTGCTCAACCGCTGGTATTCTCCGCAATTCCGCCAGCACGTTTTCCGGCACTCGTCCATCAATGTGGACCACCGCAATTGCGTCTCGCGATTTGCTCGATTCGTTACTCATTCGCCGGCCGAGCGAAAAGTCGGCAATATTGATTTTGTGCTTACCAAGAATGGTGCCGACTTTGCCGATCACGCCAGGCACATCGCGGTTGCGCATGTAAATAAGATTGCGTTCCAACGGCGCCTCGACATCGATTCCATCCACATGCAGCAGACGGGGTGTTTGCCGATGCAGCACGGCGCCTTTGATGAGATGTTCTTCGCCCGCGGTCTTGAGCAGAACGGAAAGCACGCTTCCCGCGCCCCCAGTTGAGCTTTTCGGTTTGCGAGCTTCATGAACCCGCAGACCACGCGACTCCGCAATTGCGGCCGCGTTTACCAGGTTCGCTTTCTCCTCCAAGGCCTCGTTCAGAATACCTTTGATTGCGGCATTGCGGATCAGTTCGGTCTTCCACTCGGCGATGTGGCCGCTGTAGCGGAGAGAGATCTCCTCCAGCGTGCCCTCGCTGGCCTGCGCTAAGAATGCACCCAGCCGCTCCGCCAGCACGATGTAGGGCTGCATCTCCAGGTACTCATCGTGCGACACAGACGGAACATTGACGGCATTTTGAATCACGCCGTGCTTCAGATATTCCTTCACTTGCAGTGCGATTTGATATCCAATCGCCTCTTGCGCCTCGTGGGTGGAGCCAGCAATGTGAGGCGTGAGGATCACGTTTTCCATGCTGGTGAAGGGAGAGCTCTTCAGCGGTTCCTCATTGAAGACATCCAGGGCTGCTGCTGACACCTGCCGCTGCTTGAGCGCCTGAGCCAGGGCGGCTTCATCCACCAGTTCGCCTCGAGCGCAGTTCACCAGGCGTACGCCGCGTTTCATCTTCTTCAACGATTGGGCATTGATCATGCCCGTGGTCTGCGGCGTGAGTCCGACGTGCAGGGTGATGTAGTCCGCCGAGCCGTAAAGTTCCTCCAGCTTCGCCATGCGGATGCCCTGCTCTTTGGCGACCGACGTTGAGACGAACGGATCGTGGGCTACAATTTCCATTCCGAATGCCCGTGCCCGCCGCGCCACTTCCATACCAATGCGTCCGAGACCAAGGATCGCCAAGGTTTTACCGCGCAGTTCGGTACCTTGCAGCGACTTCTTTTCCCATTTGCCGGTATGCATCAGAGCGTCCGCCCGGCTCAGGTGACGCGCCATGGCCAGCATCATGGCGATGGTATGCTCTGCCACAGCCACCGCGTTTGCTCCCGGCGTATTCATCACAGCGATGCCTTGCCGTGTGGCCGCATCGAGATCGATGTTGTCGACCCCCACCCCTGCGCGCCCGATCACGCGCAGCTTGCGCGCGTTCGCCAGCAGTGGGCCATCCACCTGCACCGCAGAGCGCACAATTAAGGCATCCGCCGATTCCAGTTGCCCGGATAGTGTGCCATCCATCTGCTCCGGCGTGACAACCGTCCACCGCGGCTCGCGAAGCAAATCAACCGCTGATGGCGAAATTTTCTCCGCTACCACAACTTTCATCCTGAATTCACCCTTTACGCCATCTCAATTATGCAGCACTCACAAGTTCATCGGCTGGATGATTTACTCAGAACCTTTACAGGAAAATGACAGCCCGCTGACATGTCTCAATTTCAGTCTGCCTAGATTTCTCTCACCTTACGAGCACATTTTCCGTTGGGAATGCATCGTGAACATAAAAACGGTATTCCTCGTCTTGCTGACCGTCTTTGCGATGGGATGCGGCTACGGCTCAAAATACATGTCAGGTGCCGGTGGATGATCTGCTCCAACCATTCAAACTCAGATGCCGCCCTCTGCCACAGCCGGCCAAGGATTCCTCCTGACTATTAATGGCAGCGGATTTACATCTGGGTCAGTCGTTTATTGGAACACCGTGGTCCACAACTCAGCATCCATCATGACGAACCAGATTACAGTGCAAATCTCTGCTTCTGATATTGCTACCGCTGGCATGATTCCGGTGTATGTGCATTCAAGCGGTGGTATCTATGGCAACGGCGTCAACTCGAATACGGTGACTTTTACGGTTAATTAGCCCGGTTCTGACCATCGTCACCTGGCGCCGACCGACTGCTGCTCCGCTGCTCTCGCGTAAACGTGCTGGGCGGCGCGCACACCGGCGCCATACTCGACTGAATTTCCAGTTACACTGCCGAGCACGTGTTCAAGCGCCGCGAGAATGCCAATCGTATCCAGATAATCGTAGTAGCCAATGTGGGCAATACGGAACAACTTGCCTTTCATCTCACCCTGGCCGTTGGCCACAACTGCAGAAAAAGTCTCGCGAAATTCTTTAACGATCGCGCCTGAGTCAATTCCAGCCGGCGACTGAATTGCGGTTAGGGCAGCTGCCGGACACGACGGCGCGAATAATTTCAGCCCGAGCTCCTTTGCGGCTCCGCGAGTCATCGCAGCCGCAAGCTCGGCATTGTTTACTAATGCCTCGCGGCCTGTCGCTAAATCGCCGTTGCCCATCTGGCGAATGAAATCGAG
>DAIMDJ010000335.1:0-3596 GCA_036725905.1 Terriglobales bacterium | reverse complement strand
GCAAGTAACGGAAGTAACTGCGTGAGCACGCACATTCGTAAGCGCCATCAAACATGCTCTTTGACGCCCGCCGTTTGTCTATCCATTTTGATCCCCAGTACTTGCATGCATTCGATGTTGCTGCTGCTCAGGAAGCAGGTGATCTAATGGCATCTCGGCACAGGAAAGGCGGCCTCGGTGAACTGCGGGATACAATGATTGCGGGGATCGCGCCAACATGCTGCGCTGGCAACCCGCAATACGGCGCACTTTGACGATGTCCCGGTTACACTTATCAATCCTTGGGTGGCGTAACTCATAAACCACAAAGGACACGAAGTCGCACGAAGGATAACCGCTAAGGATTTCCTTCGTGTTTCTTAGTGTCCTTCGTGGTTAAACCTGGTTAGTTGGTCCAAATTTTAGTGGCTTGTTGCGCGGCGGCGTGCTCTTTTCGCAGGGCGCGTGCCGTATCGCCGAGAGGCGTAGGTGTGGTTTGCGGCGCCACTTCCCACAGCGGTTTCTCCCCGCGAGCATAATTGAACCCGGAAGATTCCAGCAGATTGTGTCCTTGCGCCATCGCTTGCTGCGACGCATGTTGCGCGTGCGAAGGAGCCCACGAAACCCTAGGCTCGTAGCTCAAAGATGAACTTCCGACTGCCGATTGTCCCCACACGCCGGTAGCGCAGAATAAGCAAAATACAAATAATGTAGTTCTCATTGCATTGATCTCCGTATTCGCAAAGAGCCAGGATTCATGCAGGCCCAGGATTCATGCAGGCTTTGACTGGCTGGGGAATTTCCAGTCGGCAAGCGTGGAAGTGACTTATGGAGTTTCCTCCATGCAATTCCACGTCACAATGACAATAAGCAAGCGCGCTGCCAAAGATGCCACGGGTGATCTGAGCCTTTCAGACGCGAACGGGATGGCATCGGCAATTATTTGCACAGTTGTGAAGGAGCAGGGAATCTGACCGGCGGTGACCGTGTGTGCGGCGCGTTTGCCCAATCCCTCTACGCTTCTATAAAATCTAGACTTTGCTGCCGCAGTGCAAAGCCGCAAGCAAGTTCCTGCCGATCAATAATCAGGAATCATATGAAAATTCATGAGTACCAGGCCAAGGGCATCCTGAAAAGGTATGGCGTGGCAGTGCCCCGTGGAGAGATGGCGGAGTCGCGCGTAGAAGCCGAGGCTGCCGCGAAAAACCTCTTTGGCTCGGGCGCTGCTGGGGTGGTGGTCAAGGCTCAGATTCACGCTGGCGGGCGCGGCAAGGGTGGCGGCGTGAAGATTGCGAAATCGGTCGATGAAGCAGGCGAGATTGCTTCCCGAATGCTGGGGATGAAGCTGGTTACGCACCAAACCGGGCCTGAGGGCCGCATCGTTCGCCGGCTGCTGATCGAAGAAACCCTGCCGATTGAGAAGGAACTCTATCTCGGAATCGTGATTGACCGAGCGGAAGCGAGGCCGGTGTTTATGGCATCCGCTGCGGGCGGAATGGAAATTGAGCAGGTCGCGGCAGAGAATCCCGCTGCCATTTTGAAAGAGTACATCGATCCCGGCATGGGTCTGGAAGCTTTCCAGGCGCGCAAGTTGGCGTTCGCGCTCGGGCTGAAGCCGCAGCAGATCAGTGAAGCCGTGCGCTTTATGACTGGTCTGTTTCGAGCGTTTCAAGAGACGGATTCTTCGCTGATGGAAATCAATCCATTCATCTCCTGTACGGATGGCCGGCTGTTCGGGCTGGATGCGAAGATCAATTTCGATGACAACGCGATGTTCCGGCATCCCGATCTGCGTGAGCTGCGTGATATTACGGAAGAAGATCCGCTGGAGGTGGAGGCTTCAAAGTACAGCTTGAACTACATCAAGCTGGATGGAAACGTCGGCTGCATGGTGAACGGCGCCGGGCTGGCCATGGCGACCATGGACATCATTAAATATGCAGGCGGGATGCCGGCGAATTTTCTGGACGTTGGTGGCGGCGCGAACGCTGAGCAAGTAACACACGCCTTCGAGATTCTTCTGAGTGATAAGAATGTGAGAGCGGTGCTGATCAATATTTTTGGCGGCATTTTGCGAGTGGACACACTGGCGACCGGTGTCGTCGAGGCCGCTCAAAAAACCCATATTCAATTGCCAATCGTGCTGCGGCTGGAAGGCACGAATGTCGAGCAAGGACGAGAGATTTTGCAGCAGTCTGGATTGAACTTTATCGTCGCGGAAACCATGAAAGATGCGGCGGAGAAAGTAGTGGCCGCGGCAAGCGCAGCGGCTTAGCTGATTCGTATCAGGGCATGGCTTCACAGGCTGCGGAAAAAGTCACGAAAGCCTGCTGCACTGTGGTAGAGCGGCGCTTTAGCGCCGCGTAAGTCGTGCAAAATCAGCGAGGGCTTTAGCCCCTGAGGCGGCGAATCGTCTCGATTCAGACTTTTTCCGCAGCCTGTTCAGCCGTGCCGCTTGCGTTGCGAATTAATGCGGCTTTAGCCGCTGGCAGTTGCGCCGGGTCGGCGTGCGAAACTTAAGCAGCTTCGTTTCGGCATCCCTGAAGGCATGCCCTGACACGAATTCGAAGCGTAGCCGCGAGACGTAGACACTCATGAGCATCCTTGTAGATAAATCCACGCGAGTCATCGTGCAGGGCCTAACCGGGCGCGAGGGCACATTCCACGCCAAAGCCTGCGCTGAATACGGAACCCAGATCGTCGGTGGCGTCACTCCCGGAAAGGGCGGCACGACGCACGAAGGTTGGCCGGTGTTCAACAGCGTTGAGGAAGCGGTGGATAGAACTGGCGCCGACTGCTCGCTGATCTTTGTCCCACCGCCGTATGCAGCGGACGCAATCATGGAGGCCGCCGATGCAGAGGTCGAACTTATCGTCTGCATCACCGAAGGAATTCCAACTCTCGATATGGTTCGGGCGTGGGAATTCCTCCAAAACCGCCGCGCACGGCTAATTGGGCCAAACTGTCCGGGGATTATTTCGCCGGGGCATTGCAAGATTGGGATCATGCCTGCGCGCATTCATAAGCAGGGGCCGATTGGCATTATCTCTCGCTCAGGCACGTTAACCTATGAAGCGGTTTATCAGCTTACGGAGCGGAGCGTGGGGCAATCGACGGCAATCGGGATCGGCGGAGACCCGATTATTGGTACGAATTTCGTCGATGCACTCGAGTTGTTCAACCGCGATCCAATGACCGAGGCCGTGGTGATGATCGGCGAAATCGGCGGCAATGCGGAAGAGACTGCGGCTGAGTACGTGAAGATGCACATGAAAAAGCCGGTGATCGGCTTCATTGCCGGCCAAACGGCGCCGCCGGGACGGCGCATGGGTCATGCTGGAGCGATCATCTCTGGGGGGAAGGGCACGGCCCGCGAAAAAATCAAAGCCATGGAAGAGGCTGGAATTCGCGTGGCTAAATCTCCCGCCGCAATTGGTGAGACAGTTACCGCAGCTTTGGGAGTTAAGGTATGAGCACCAGTTCAATCACCGGTTCTCAATTGGGAGCTGGATGATAAATGATCTGGGTAGGGTAGGGCGCGGCCTTTACAGGCTGCGGAAAATTCATTCGGGCCGGTTTTGGGAAGGGAAGGGCACGACTTCAGTCGTGCCGATAAG
>DAIMDJ010000334.1:2378-3599 GCA_036725905.1 Terriglobales bacterium | reverse complement strand
GGCGGATTGCATTCACCAGGGTACCGACTTGTTCGTCGGCCCAGCGAATTCCCGCTTCATAGAGTCGGATGATCTCTTCGCGATGGCGCTGTAGGCGGCCAACACCAATATCGCTGCGACTCCAGAATGAGTTCAGGTATCGCGCTCGCGAATCGGTGACGCCGTGATCGCCCATCAACTCCAGAGCTTGCCGCGGTGGATGGTATGGCGAATGCGGGTCCATCAAATGGAGCCACAAAAAGAATGGCTTTCCCGCAATTCCGGACAGCCATTCACAGGCGTGCTCGACAATTACCTGCGCGGATGGGCAGCGCCGCATTTCATCGAGCGAAAGCGCACGAGGTGAGGCGAGCTTTTGACAGTATTGAAAGTAAAGCTCGTCGTACAACGTGCCAACAGACTTCACCTTGTGGCAGGCATTGGCGATGCGCCCATTCCAGCGTCTTCTGGTTGCAACGTCAGTGGATGCGGATGGTTCCGGAAGCGCGGAGTCCAGAAAATCGCGAAAAGTGTCGAATCCGGTATCGTGGCCGAAACGAGGAGAAAGATAAGGATTGCCGGCAAGGAAAGCCGCCGTGGCATAACCAGCTTCCTTGAGCGTAGAAGCGAGCGTGGTTTCACCCGGTGCCACTCCGATTACTTCTCGTCCCAATGCCAGCGGGGGCCTCGACGCCATGATTGCTGGAAACGAATAATACGTCGGTGCGCCTGCAGCGATCGCATTCGAGAATACAAAGCTTTCGGTTGCGAGGGCGTCAAGAAATGGAGTAGTTGGCCGCCCATATCCTAGAAAGCCCACGTGGTCCGCTCGCAGGCAATCGATCGTAATTAGAATGAGGGAGCACGCGATCATCAATGTGCTCCGTGCCCAGCCGATTTGGCCAATTCCTTTTGTTTGACGCTCACCGAAACAAAGCCGTGCATCCCCTCAAAGCGTCCGCGATTCACAATATCGTACAAATCACTATCTGTAACATAGAGCAAATTCGGATGCTTCGCCTCCAGCGCAGAGAGAAGCTGATCCAGCGCCCGCAACGTGGGCCCGCGAAAATCCCTTAAAGAAGAATGAAAATTGATGGAATGTACCGAGATCACTGCGGGGACGCCGCGCGAGAAACAGTTTTCGGCAAGCTCAAGATATTTTTCGGTGGCCAAGTCCCGCTGGGCGGGTTCGAAGTCGATCATGCGATGGAGATTCAAAATCTCCCATTCATCCATATA
>DAIMDJ010000334.1:0-2278 GCA_036725905.1 Terriglobales bacterium | reverse complement strand
CGGGTTCGAAGTCGATCATGCGATGGAGATTCAAAATCTCCCATTCATCCATATACGGCGGCAAGGGCGCGCCACTCCCATTTTGAGCCACGCGCACTCCGCATTCCGACCAGGCGGCATGCGTGTCGCCATTAGCGCGATAGCCGGGCGCACAAGCTGAGACCGGAGCGGCTGAAAACAATTTCTTAAAATATGCCGCGGCTTGGTGGATCAGACTTGCCTGAGTCTCAGCCTCCAAGAAGCCGGCGTGAGGCTTTTCCGGATTGCAGTATTCATATCCAACCCAGGGCATCCGCCAATAGATATACGGAGTCTCTGCCTTCCAACAAGTTCGTAGCAAGGTACCGCGCTCGGCGTTTTCAGCCAGCGCATGTTCCACCGTGCGACGGCAAAAATGGGTCAACCCATGCAGCGCCGGAAAGAAAACTCCATCAGCTATGCCCTGCCTGTACGCCTGAAATAGGCCCGGCCGTTTCCAATGGCCCGGCAATCCCCGCGTGAGAGGCAATAGCTGAAGCTCGCGGAACTTATCTTCTCCCATCTTTGGAAAATTCAGATTTGCAAGAATGAAATTCATCACCAGGCAAGCGGGCCGGCCGGTCCCGTCGCGGTGCCGCTTCAACAGATCGGAAATCGCGATTACGTCTTCCGCAGTCTCCAAAGTATAGAAGTCATAAGGATTTTCGCCGAGCCGCACGCCACTGGTGCGTAGCTGCTCGTAACCTTCGCGGTCCCGCACCCCCACGCGACCCCAGTCATCACTCTGGATGAGAACAAGTGGCCGCGAAAAACATAGCCCCCGGACACCGGCATTCGCGCTGCGACGCCACAGCTTTTGAGTGAAATCAATCACGTGGGTAGAAACTCGCCGAGGCGATATCTCTCAGACGTATCCAAGATCTCGCAGCCTTTGCTCAATGACGCGCCGTTCGGCTTCATCCATCTGAGCGGCGTCGTCACGGCTGAACTCGCTGAGTGCGAAGATCAAGAATTCCTCGAGGCTGCTGAATCGCGTCCCGAAGCGCCGCTCGGCGGCCTCACAAAGCTGTTCGGGTAACACGATAACTCGCGTTTCACATTGCATTGTGCTTCCCGCCGGACCTGATGTCATTGGATCCCAGTTCTGATTCTAACCAGCGAACATTGCAGAAATCCGTGCTCGGCCCACCTCAATAAGTGCGCGATCATCATCATCCATTCCAAACAGTAGAAGACTGGCAAGGAAAATCCCGTATCCAAGCACGAGAGCGAAAATAACGCTGGGCAGTACAGCAGAATGTCTAGCCACGGCTGCCATTCGTGCTACCCAAATCGTTGCTGCCGCTGCCAACCCAGGGCCGGCTAATTTGAAATAGCTGCGAGTGTAAGGAAATAAGCCCAGCCTCCTCCGAACAACTACAAGGCAATACAGATTAACAGCAGCGGTTCCTAAGGCGGAGACTACGGCCGCGGCCCTAACGCCGGCTACAGGAATCAGGCTCCAGTCTGCTAGTAAGAGCAATATGCCGAAAATTAATTGTCCGCGAATCATTTCCTTCTGGTGGCCTGACATGAGCAGCAGATACCCAACCGATCCCGTTCCGCAATTGACTGCCTGGCCCAGACAAAGGATTACCAGGAGCGGGCTCCCCGCCCGAAAATCCGCTCCGAAAAGGCCCATAAGCGGGCTCGACCAAATCATAAACAGAAGTATCAAAGGAATCGATAACCCGAGTATCCACTTTGTCAGCGTCTCAAAAAGATGCCCCAGCACTTTGTAATCGCCTTGGGCATGCAGATTCGCAATTGTCGGTCCAAAAATCGAATTCACCGATTGCAAGATGATCGCGAGTATGGCCGTCGCCGAACCGGCCACGGCATAAATGCCCACCGTACGAACGTCGAGATAATGTCCCAATAAGATTTTGTCGAATTGCGCCAGCAGGAACTCGAGTGAAGCCGCGGCAAACAAGGTCATCGAGAATCGAGTAACCTCTTGCTCGAGGGCTGGGCCGAGCGGGCGCCATGCACGCGCCTGTGGTGGTGTCAGCTTCCATGCAGATCTCGCAAGGAGTAGCAGCACTACGAACGCGGACGATACCTGCGCAATCAGGTATCCCCATAACCCGGTCCCGACTAGCAGCAACGCCAAGCTGAGGAGCATCGTGAGAGGGCTGCCAATGAAGTTGGTGATAACCGTCCGGCGCGCCACATCTTTGTAGCCGGCGAGAACTTGGCCAAGGAATGTCGTGAACGCCCCTGACAGCATGATCAGCGCGAACAGCACCATATATTTCGC
>DAIMDJ010000333.1:0-3604 GCA_036725905.1 Terriglobales bacterium | reverse complement strand
CGGGAACGATCTTGAGCTTGGCGCCTTTCACAAGCTTGGCGGAAGGTAGCGCCCAATCAGTCACACAACATTCACCGGCGCTCCGGCACGAAGGCCGCGAACTGGCGCTCAAGCACCTTAGCTGCACCGCTGCGCCAGCTGTCAGCGATAGACGCTGACATCGGATCAGGAAAGATGTCCTCCTCCCCTTTCTCCACTCCGTCGAAGATGGCTCGGGCGACGGACTCCGGAGACGCTTTCGATATGTCAAGGTCTCGAGTCATATCCGTGTCCACGGGGCCAGACAGGACCACATGTACCTTAACGCCCCGTCCGGCCAAAAGAGCGCGCAGCGATTGTGACAGGGAGAACGCGGCCGCCTTTGAGATCGAGTAGGCCGGAGAGAATGGCACGGCGGCAATGGACGACAACGACAGAACGCTAATAATGGCGCCCCGCGAACCAGTCAGCAACGGCAGGAAAGCCTTGGTCACACCATACGGGCCGTAGAGATTGATGGCGAGGCTCTGTTCGAGCGTGGCACGATCGCTCAAGTCGTCGTAAAGTGCCAAGCCGGCGTTGTTGATGAGGATATCGAGAGATTCGACTTTCTCCACGGCCGCCTGAATTTGCGCAGTGTTGGTTACGTCCAGCGTGAGGGGCGTCACGCGGCTGTCGGCGTTTTGCAGTTCGCCGCTTCGCGTACCCGCGTAAACCCTCTTCGCTCCGCGTCTGAGTGCCTCGGTGACGAGCGCTCGTCCGATGCCGCGATTGGCGCCGGTGATCAAGATTGTCTTGTTCTGAATGTTCATACCGTTTCTCCTTTGGAACCTTTCTGTTGAATTTCTCTTCTAGTTGCCTGTCGTGGCCCGTCGTTGCAGTGGAGACGACAGGCCACAGCGTCGTTGAGACTTGCGAACGACGAAGGTTAAACAGCTGCCTTGGGCCAGTACGGCCGGTCGGGATCGGCTAAGTAGCCGGTCTCATAGCGATCATGGTGGCGGAGCCAGGCCATCGTGAACGGCAAGTTGTCTTCATCGCGGCCTTTGGGAACGAGGTCGAGATAGTTGTACGTGTTGATCGTGTTCTCGCTGCCGCGAGCGTACGCGGAATAAGAGTGGAAGATGTTGCCATCTTTGTCCTTGTAGAAGACGCTGACGCCGGGCGCTTCCGCACTGGGGAATTGCACGAGATCGTAGTTGTATTCGACTTTGCCTTTGGCCAGTTGCTCCGGAGTGAATGAGGCCTGGAAGTCATAGTTGAACTTGGTTTCGTAGGACGAAACCCATGGGAACTTCCAGCCCATTCTTGTCTTAAAGGCTTCGATTTTGGAAATCGGCGCCCGGGAAACAGCGGCAAAGGAGACGTCGCGTTGCGCCAGATGCACAAGTGCGCCGTCCGTGTGATCCATGTTGAAGGAGCAACTGGGGCAGCCCTCCTGCCACTCCGGGCCAAACATGAAGTGGTACACGATCAGCTGGCTTCGGCCGTCGAAGAGGTCGGCTAGCGTTTTCTTGCCGCTTGGCGAATCGAAGACATAGTTCTTCTCGACTTTGACCCAGGGAAGCTGGCGGCGTTCGGCGGCAATGGCGTCGCGCTGGCGTGTGAGCTGCTTCTCTTTGGCCAGGAGCTTTTTGCGAGCCACGAGCCATTCTTCTCGGGAAACTACTTTCGGGTTCTCGACTGTGCGTGTTGACATTTTCATTGCTCCTTTTCATTTGTGTTTGGAATCGTTTCTGCTGTGTGGTTCTTTTTGCGCGAGACTTTAACGGCGAGTGCGGCCGCCAGCCCGCCGGCCGAGACCGTTTTGGCCACCACTAGTCCGAGAGTTGCCAGACAGAATGGGCACATTGTTCACCTCTCAGGCGGCGAAGTTTTGATCGTTAAGCCGCTTCTATGGAGGTGACGGGTGAGGTGGGGTGATTTCTACAGGGCCGAAGAAAGAAATCAGCCCCGTTTTTTGAGCAGGAACTGCCTTATAGCTGGATCTTCAGCCAGGCCGATGGCTCGGTCGTAAGCGTCTGAAGCGTCAGCAGTTCTTCCCAGGCGTTGTAGCAGATGCGCGCGAACCGCCCAATAGGGTTGATAAGCAGAGACTACATCCCGATCGAGTGCATCCAGAACTGCGAGGCCCTGTTCCGGTCCACTTGCTTCGGCAAGAGCGGCGGCATATCCAGTTTGCCGGCCGATTGTCGGCGATATGCGGATCAGCTGTGCGTAGAACTGAACAATCGCTTTCCACTCAACACGGTGGCCGCGTGCCCGTTCAGCATGTACCGACTGAATTGCCGCTTCCAGTTGAAAACGTCCTGGGCGCCCATATTTGGACGCCTCTGCGAGATAGCGCTCCGCCTCTTCTATTAAAGGGAGCGACCACAGTTTCGGATCCTGCTCGGAAAGAGGAACGTAACGGCCATCTTGATCGCGCCGGGCGGCGCGCCGCGCTTCACAGTGGAGCATGAGCGCCAACAATCCTTGAACCTCTGCTTCGCCAGGCATTTGCTCAAGAAGAACTCTCGCGAGCCAGATGGCTTCTTCGGCGAGACCGCGGCCGTGCTGATCGGCGCCCGCCATGTCGTCCCAGCCGATGCCAAACGCAGCGTAAATCGCTTCAAGGACCGCATCCAGCCGCCGCCGGAGTGCACGTCGCTCCGGCACTTCGAACCGGATACCGCCGTCATGGATCTTGGTCTTGGCACGTACCAAACGCTGTCCCATAGTTTTGGGTGAAACCAGGAAAGCACCGGAGATGCGGACGGCATCGAGGCCCAGAACGGCTTGCAGCATGAGAGGCGTATGCATAGCAGGATCAATCGCCGGGTGCGCGCAGACGAAGAGTAATTTCAGTCGCTCGTCGGGATAGTTCGTTTCCAAAGGGTCCTTCGCTGAGTTTTGGGTAAGGAGCAGGAGGTTGGGTTCGCTGTCTAACACTACTCGTTGATGACGGAAGAAATCGATGATCGAGTTGCGCGCTGTCGTGAGCAACCAAGCTTCAGGATTTTGGGGCACGCCGTCTCGTGGCCACACGGTCAGCGCCTTGAGCAAAGCCTCGCTCAGTGCATCTTCGGCGCCCGCCAAGTCCTGGGTGTGCACGGAGAGATAGGCCACAAGGCGCCCGTATGACTCGCGTGCCACTCGCTCGACCGTTCGTTCAACCTTCTCTCCATCACTTCCACTCATTCCACGATCCTGCGCCTGGTTTCGGGAGCGAGCGGACGCACCTCGACAGCACCGTACGAGGCGGCCGGGCAGCGCGCTGCCCACTCGAGGGCTGCGTCAAGGGATGGCACCTCTATGATCGTGAATCCTCCCAGCTGTTCTTTGGTGTCAGCATACGGACCGTCCTGCACGCCGCGCTTTCCGTCCTTAATTTTTATCGTGGTTCCCGTTTCCGGTACCTCCAGCGGATCGCCTCCGACGAACACGTCTGACTCGACGAGAGCCTTATGGTAGGCGCGCCAGGCGCCGGTGTAGACGTCACTTCCATCGCCTTTCCGTGACGCGAAAGCGTCCGGCGACTCGTAGATCAACAATGCAAACTTCATCATCTTTCTCCTTCTGGAAGACAGTTTTACATGTACCTGATCGTATGACGTACAGGAAGCCGAGATTTCGACAGGCGGAT
>DAIMDJ010000332.1:0-3604 GCA_036725905.1 Terriglobales bacterium | reverse complement strand
GATCTGCGATTCCGGCCTCCATCGCAGGCGTCACGCGCAAGGTTTGATGGACACGGCAGAAATTGTAATACGCTGTCGGTTGCCAATTGCGAGTGCTCAGATTTCAAAACAGCCCACTACCGGACCCCTTGGCTCACTTTAGCGAGAAGAACGGAACCGTCGCGGCGGCCAGGATTGCAGCCAGCAGCGTACTCAACAAATTGACCGCATCGTTGCCGATGCGGCCTTGGCGCTCCAGCGAAGCGCCAAGAACACTGTCGAAGAACATACCGGCTGTGGCCGCGCCGAGGCAGTTCGGCAGATATTGCCACGGCAGCAGCCCCACAGCGATCGATATTCCTGCAATTACTGCAGCGGATAAGATGCCAGCAAGCGTGCCTATAATGCTAACTGCACCGTTGGTACCAGTCGGAACGGGTTCCCAGGTGGTGATCAGGCGCGGCTGGCGGTTCGCAGTCTGCCCAAGTTCACTCGAAACAGTGTCTGCACCGGCTTCCGCAAAGGCGGCAACCATTGCAAGCAGGAACAGCGAATTGCGGTGTGAGAACGAGTAGAAGATTGCACAAGCCGCGGCCACTCCAAGGTTGGCGCTGACCTGCGATGCCTTGCGCCCTTCCGGGCGCTCTGCAATTCCGAGGGTCTGTTTTCTGCGATAGCCAAATCTGGTGGCAATCCACGTCAGGGCGAATACCGAAATGAGGGCAACGAACGCGCCTAGTCCGGCGGACGCAATAAGGGCAAAACAGATGACCGCCCCGGCGACCGCGCCGGATCGGCTCACTCCCTTCACAAAGCGCGCTAAGGTCGTGAATACAACTGCGACTATTGCGGCAATCCAGGGGGAATTGCTGCCCATTATGCCTGCCAAAGTCATAACAGCGGTCAGCCGATGGTTCGCCATCCCAAATTACTGGACTACAAGATGTAGTATGTTCCTGGTCCGCATACCAGGAATTCGGCTTTGATTCTGGATTACCGTCTCTGGTTCATGCATCCAAGTGCCGAAACCTAGTTTAAACTCACTAATCTGGCGCGCTCTGGCGCCATCCTGAGTACGGAGCGAAATTATGGCGGCCTCGGTTTGGTCTGGCTATCTTACCTTCGGCTTGATTTCCATGCCGGTACGGCTTTTCTCCGGTGCGCGCAGTTCGGGCATTTCCTTTCACATGCTGCACCGCGATGATCTCACGCGCATCAAGCAGCAGCTTTATTGCCCTAGCGACAATCGCGTTGTCGAGCGCAGCGAGATTGTGAAGGGATACGAGTACCGCAAAGATGAATATGTGGTGATTGAGCCGGAGGAGATCAAGAAGATCGAACCGAAGACCGCCAAGACGATGGAGATTCTGGAATTCGTGAAGGAAAGCGAGGTCGATCCGGTCTACTTCGAATCTTCTTACTACATGCTGCCGGAGGAAGCGGGCAGACGCCCGTACGCGTTGCTGACCAAAGCACTGGAAGAAAGTGAGTATGTGGCTATCGCCAAATTGACCATGCACAACCGCGAGTACACCGTATTCCTTCGGCCTCACGAGGGCGGACTGATGCTGCACACCATGTACTACGAAGAGGAAGTCCGCAAGGTGGAAGGATTCGGCGCGCCTGATGTTGAGTTGAAAGAAGCTGAAGTTAAGGTTGCGCACCAGTTGATCGAAGCCCTCGCAATGGACTGGGAACCGGAAAAATATCACGATGAATTTCAGGACAACCTTAAGAATCTGATCCAGACTAAACTGGAAGGCGGCAAGATCGCCGAAGTCGAAAAGCCGAAAAAGCTCGCTCCTGTGGTGGATCTCATGGCCGCTCTGAAACAGAGCCTGGCTGAGATGGAAGGCAAGAAGAAGCCAGCAGCCCGTGCTGGCCGAGAGGCAGCGGCTGGGGCCAAGCGATCTCGCCGCGGCTGACCTTTCTTCGCTAAGTTTGCAGTTCTTCTCAATGTACTTTGCGACTAGAGATTTTGACTGCAGGTCGCAGAGAAAGGCCGCAAGGATAAACAAAGTCCCTCACGAACTTTCGCTCGCCAACACGGCTAATTTTCATCGATGAAGATCGCGATTCAAGGAGAAGCAGGTTCGTTCAGCGAAGATGCTGCCCGGCAAATGGTTCCAGGCGCGAAAGTCGTTGCCTGCGCCCGCTCGGCCGAGGTCTTTGCGCAAATTCAGCGTGGCTCAGTTGCAGCAGCGGTTATTCCAATTGAGAATACGCTGGCCGGTTCGGTCACCGAACACTTTGATTTGCTGCTGGCCAATGATGTTTTTATCCAGCGCGAGTTCCGTATGCGAATTGTTCACAATCTAATCGCCTCGCCGGGCGTAAAGAAATCGGAGATTCGGCGCGTCTACTCGCATCCCGTGGCGCTGGATCAATGCCGTGACTTCTTTCGCCACAATCCGAAAGTCGAGCCAGTCCCGTTCTATGACACGGCGGGCAGTGTGAAGCATGTCATCCAGAACGATTTGCGAGATGCAGCAGGAATCGCGGCGGCCCGGGCGGCGAAGGTTTACCAGGGCAAAATTCTTGCCGCCGGAATCGAAGACGACAAACGCAATTTCACCCGGTTTTTTCTAATACGCAAATCGCGGCGCTCCCTGCCGGGGGCCAACAAGACTTCAATTGTCTTCAGCGTAAGGAATATCCCTGGGGCGTTGTTCAAAGCACTTAGCGTATTTGCTTTGCGCGACATCAGCCTGAGCAAAATCGAGTCACGGCCCATGCGCGGACGGCCGTGGGAATACATCTTCTATGCCGATTACTTACGCGGTGACGATGAGCCAGCCCGCAACGCGCTTCGCCATTTAGCCGAAGTGGCCGACCTGGTGAAGGTGCTCGGGATCTATCCGGCAGCGAAAATTTGAGCTGACTGCTCACCCATCCCTTTTGGGAAACTTTTTACTGCATCCTTTCGTTTCGTGCAAAACCGCCGATGGTGGAAGTAGAATCCAAGCGTTAGTCGGAAAGCGTGGTCTGCATCTTTCCCGGCATCAACGTCATCAAACTTGAGTACAACACACTCAAGGAGAGATATGCCAGAGAAGTCGCGCTCTGAGCGCAACATACAGCCAAAAGAGCCAAAGGAGCCGGAAGACCGGTCGTTGCCGATCCTGCCGGTTCGAGACACGGTGCTGTTTCCCCACGCCGTCCTGCCACTGACGGTAGGCCGGGAAAGCTCCGTACAGCTAATCAATTCCCTGGGCGAGGACAAGACGATTGTCGTAGTTGCGCAACGTGAAGCCCGCGTTGACGCCCCTCAGGCCAGCGATCTCTACACCGTTGGAACTCTCGCCGTCGTCCACAAAGTCGTCAAGATGCCGAACCAGAGTCTATTCGTGTTTGCGGAGGGCCTGGAGCGGGTTCGCCTGACGGAGTTCACTCAGCTCACTCCATTTATGCGGGGGCGCGTCGACCCTGTGCCGGAGGCGATTCCGCCTAAGAGTTCCGAAGTAGAGGCTCTGCAGCGAAACGTGTTGACTTTGTTCCAGCAGATCGTCGCCGGCTCACCAACTTTGTCGGATGAACTTTCCACCGTGGCTATGAACATCGAGGAGCCGAGCCGGCTCGTGGATTTCATTGCCTCATCGTTGCCGTCGCTTTCCACAGCCGACAA
>DAIMDJ010000331.1:0-3608 GCA_036725905.1 Terriglobales bacterium | reverse complement strand
GGCCATGATGTCTGATGACCAGCGCCGGCGAGCGACGTCCAGCAGCAGCGTGCCCGAAGCGTCGGCCATATCAGTCGCGTGTTCTCCGGTTAGGCGGAATCGGATGTAGTCCTTCGGAAGCAAGAAGCTTCGGAAGCGCTGCCAAACGCGTGGCTCGTGATTCCGCACCCAAAGCAGCTTCGTCAGCGTGAAGTTTGTGAGCGCGGGATTACAAGTCAGTTGGATGACCCGCTCGCGTCCCACAGTATGGTCCAGCCAGTCGCATTCCTGCTGCGTTCGCTGGTCGCACCAGATAATCGCAGGCCGGAGCACCTGATCGTTTTCATCGAGCAACACTGCGCCGTGCATCTGGCCGGCCAGACCTACGCAGGCGACGTCCTGATCACTAACCTGGGCTTTAGCGCTGCAATCGCGAATCGCGCCTGCTGCCGCGCTCCACCAATCATGCGGATCCTGCTCCGCCCATCCGTTATGAGGTGAAGCGAATGGCTGATGCTCTCGCGTAGCTGAAGAAATAATTGCACCATCTTTGCCGACTAAGACGGCACGCGTTCCGCCAGTGCCGACATCCAAGCCGAGCAAGTATGATTTCATCTGGTTTGCTGCTGTCGGTATGCTAATCTCGAACCCGAACCTCTGTTTACCATGAGACGAGGACGGCTTGTGGAGTATCGAGGTCTATGTCCAGAGTCTTTTTGCTCTGATCAACACCATAATTGGGTTCTCCATCAGGATTCCAGTGATCGCCAGCCCAGTAGAGCCTTTCCACACGAATCTGCTTCATCATGGGCCACTGGAATGCTGGATCTGTGAACGAAACATTTGTGCGATAGCCGACGAGTAAGAATTCGTGAGCAGCGGGATGGATGACAATCGCCTGACCATTGTTCTCACCTGTAACCGTCACCGGGAAGCCGTTTACGGTTTCAGTTGTGGAGAACCTTTGCCCCGGCGAGCGGGACATGAATACCTTCAGCTTGTCAGTTGTGGCGTAATAGGAAATCTGGGGCAGTGCCTTGGCGAGCGAAGAATAGGTATCGCGCAGGGCATACGCGCCATTAGCCAAAGTGCCGTCACTCAAGACATAGGGCTGGTTGGATTCTGGATAAGATACGGTCAACGCCCAAGGCGCAAAAATCGGGGCACCGAATTCGCCGACAGCGATGTAGGCGAGCCGTGATGTAATCGGAGTCAAACCACTATTGATTTCTGTGATGGCCGGCAGATTGCGGCCTACGCGATAGCGCATGAGCGGTTCCCGGAGTTCGGTGACCGTCGCCTCAGACTCTCGCCCGCAACTGTAGTCGGGCCGCCACTCGGCACAGAAATAGGAGTTGACGCCGATGAAAGAAATGTGGGGACAGTTCTGGAGATATGTTTGCACATCTTCACCGGGCGCGCCGCCGACCATCCAATCCGCGATCTCTCCGCCAACGTAATTATGAAAGAACGGAATGGGGTAGACCTCTGCGCCCGCCTCGGTGATGCGCCGGATCCAGTGGTAACTCAGGTCCCAGGCGCTGAATTTCAGGTCGTCAGTGAAGCCGTTGTCGGCGAATCGTTTGCTGGTAGCGGGTGAGTGGTCGCGCCACATCTTGGGATTCTTGCGATCCACACCGAAGACCGCAATTTCATTCTCGACCTGGATCATGAGAATGGTGTGGGTTTGAGAATCAACCTGCTTGATGTGCTGCATGAAAGCGCGGAAGGCAGCGATTTCGCGGCCGATAATCGGCTCATAATCGTAGGATGCGGCGTTGTGGTGGATAACGCCATCTCCGTCCACCGCGCGAGGATATGTCTTCTCATCGCTGACAATGTACATGGGCGCGTACAGCTCGCCGGTCAGATTGCCGTAGATAGTGCCGTCCCCGCTGGCGTAGTGCCCGAACCAGTTCAGCACAACTTTTAGGTGATGTTTCTCCGCCATGCTCTTTGCGTGGTCGATATAGGAGAAGTCGTAAACTCCCTTTTCCGGCTCGACCATAGACCACTTAATCGGCACCTTCAGAGCATTCAGCCCAATTTTCTCCGCGGCAGGATACAAACTGTCGTAAGCCGTCTCGGTCTCGTTGTATCTACCGTAAATTAGATCCCACCAGGGGATCTCAACCGCCAGCACCGTAAATGGCCTGCCATCTACATAAAGGAGCTTGCGCCCGTTTGCCTGTTCGAAATGCGGCATGAGGTTATGGCTGAGGGGAACCTGCCAGATGTCGCGTCCGGCACTTACTCCTGAGGCAGGTTGGGCCTGTAGACAAATTGACGCGTGAGTCAAAAATATCGAGAGCGCAAATTCGCGGGAATGGCGCGTGATAAACGAAGTCAGTGATTGCATCAGAAGTCTCTCATTGCTCGGCAACGATTGCTAAATCCCAGGGCTTAAGGTTGAATGCTTGCCCTTGCCGCACAGAAGCGTTTGTCAGAAGATCCGACCCATTGCCGTACGGATAAGAAAACGTCTGCTCTTCACCGGAAAAGTTCAGATAGTAGTGCAGCAACTTCCCCTGCGCGTTTCGCCCATGGCGAACTTTCACCACGCCCGGTAGGTTCTGGTCCGGACCGGTCAAGCCAGCTCGTCTCAGAACTTCACGAATAACCTCGCGCTGTAAAGTATCTGTTAGAAATGTGCCTTCATATGTCAGTGTGCCTCCGCCGTATTGGTTTCGCATGATGGCGGGAAAATGCCAATAGGGATCGTCGAAAGATGCGACCACTTGGGCCGTCTCGGGGACTAGAAACTCCTCCCATACAGAACCTTTATTCTGTTCACCAACACCGTAAGGATCGGGCGTGAGCGGCTCTGGCTCGGCAAGATTCGTGAACTCCTGATAGTGGAAGCCGGCCGCGGCGCGCAGCGGCCCAGGCGCCATCACGTCGCGAACGGTTGAGTATTCATTCGTGAAGCCGCTCTTGAAAGCCATTACGACCTGGCCGCCATTTTTGACATAATCGGAAATCTGTTGCAGCACCCGGTCCGAGGTGCTGTAGAGTGGTGGGACCAGCAGGACTTTGTAGCGCGAGAGATTCGGGTCCCCCGCCTGCACGAAGTCGGGTTCAATATTCAAATCGTAGAGCGCGTCGTACATTTGCTTGAGCACGGTCATGTAGTTCACGTGATCGCTGACCGGCATATAGCTCAGCGCATTGGCGGAATCGGCGCTGAACAGGATCGCGACTTTGTCGTCTTTCTTGAGATCAACCAACTGGGCGCCCAATTTTTTCAGTTCGGAGGCGACGCGCGAGACTTCTGCGTATGTGCGGTTCGGCTCCAGATCGTGCGAGAGGACTCCTTTCCAATAGGTTTCCTGTCCGTAGTGCAACGAATGCCAATGCCAGTACTCGACCATGTTGGCGCCAGCAGCCAAATGCGTGTAGACAACCAGACGCAGTTGGCCGGGATATTGCGGATATTGCGTGCGGGAATCCCACCCGATCGTCTGCGCGTTGGTTTCGGTCACCAGATAGTTTGTGTGCCTCAATGAGCGTCCGAGATCGCCTGAAAGCCAGATAGTGCGAGCATCCAGCCGTTTCTGTGTCTCGAAATAGGGATTCTCGGCGACAATGTCGAGATTGCACGCAATCGCCCACTGATCGAGATTGGTGTG
>DAIMDJ010000330.1:0-3644 GCA_036725905.1 Terriglobales bacterium | reverse complement strand
AATCGCCGCTGATACAGCTTCGCGAAACTTGAGATCGCGAAACCAGGCCTGTTTGCCCGAAGTGGCATCCAGCTTCTTCGTGCTCAGATCGTTGAGGTTGAAGAGCAGGAAGTTGTATTCCAGGCTGGGACCGAGGTCGACCAGTTGTGAGCCAGTACGAGTGCGCTCTCTTGTCAGCAACGCAAAATTCTCTGAGCTCAACCGGCTTACCATATCGGTTTCACCGGCTTCAAAGCGCATTACCTGCGCGTCTTCGCTGCCGACGAAGAGAAATACTAACTCGTCCAGATATGGCAGGCGATGGTTGTCATGATCGGCTTTCCAGTAATAGGGATTGCGTTCTAACACGATTCGCTGTCCGGCGAGATATTCCTTGACCCGGAACGGACCTAAACCCACGATTTCGGCGGGCGGGGTGTTTAATGACCAACTCTGGACGAACCGCCCCTCGCGATAGGGCTTTTCGAGGATGTGCTTCGGCAGCATGGCCAGGCCATCAAAGATTCTTTCTGCGGCGGCATAGGGCCGAGACAGCGTAAATAGCACGGTGTACTGATCCACCTTGGTTACGGTGAGCGGCTTGCCATCAATGATCAGCAGGTCGCGCTGTGGTGAATTCACCGCTTCATCCAGGTAAACCGTAAAAGAAAAAATCACATCGTCTGCGTCGAATGGATGCCCATCCGAAAACCGGATGCCTTTGCGAAGCTTGAGAGTGAACGTGCGCCCATCTGCCGATGTTGTCCAAGACTTTGCCAATCCGGGATCGCTTTGCTGCGATGCCCGATTGATGGTGATCAAGTCCGCCATGAGGCGGCCAATGACCTCGCGTGAGACTGCATCGGTTGCAGTGACTGGATTCAGAGTTTTGGGTTCGGAACGTTGTCCGATTACTAAGTGTCCGCCGTAGCGGCCTACCTCGCCTTCCACGCGCTGCAATTCCTCGGCCGGATTCAGCGCCGCAGGGTTAGGTGCTGCGACGACGCACGGGGCAGCGAGCAGACACACGTAAAGGGCAAGGCGAGCTACGAGTTTCATAACACCCCTTCCCCACAGAACTCTGTTCAGATTGAATGAGATTTTAACCGCGAATGGAGCGCATCAGCCAACCACCAGTAGATTACGGAGGTAACGACAAGCGCGCCCGCAGGAGCCAGCAGCCAGCCGTATGAGACCAGCACGTTATATTGCTGCAGCGTGCTCAACATGTTGCCCCAGCTCGGCACCGGTTCACTGACGCCGAGTCCGAAGAACGACAGCGTGGCCTCTGCCGCAACATACTGTGGAACCAGCAGGGCAGCTTGAGTTAAAAGAACTCCAAATGTTTCAGGGAAAACATGACGGTGCAGAAGATAGAAATCTGAGGCGCCAAAACCTCGCGCTGCAGAGACGTAGTTACGCGCTCGTGCGCTGAGAACCACTCCTCGGACAAGCCGCGCGGGACGCGCCCATCCAATGAGGCCGATGACGCATATAAGAAGGAGGAATGTTCCAGCGGGGCTGACGTGGAGTGGCAGGAATGCTCGCACCGCAATCAGGAAATAGAGCCAAGGCAGTGACAAGAACAGCTCGGCGGAGCCCATCAGCGACTCGTCAAACCACTTGCCGTAATAACCCGAGATTGTACCGATGATAGTTCCTGTCGTCAGCGAGAGAAGTGTCGCCAATACGCCTGCGGCTAGGG
Organism: Terriglobales bacterium; assembly: GCA_036725905.1. Lineage (GTDB taxonomy): Bacteria > Acidobacteriota > Terriglobia > Terriglobales > Acidobacteriaceae > QIAB01. Next base: position 1,960 of record DAIMDJ010000330.1, on the reverse strand, counting down.
ATATCTGGCCACCATACAACAACCGCGAAAACTCATCGCGGCCGAAGCCATCAGCACCGAAAAGGAAGATGTGCGCGGGTTCGTCCACTCGGAACAGGTGTGCGTTGGATCTGAACATCCCGAGGATCTGATAATCGTCTCCTCTAACGAACAGGTGAACGGGATATTCGTGAGTGCGGTCTTCTTGATAAGAATCGACCACAAGCATCGAGGCGTAAACAAATGGGCGCAGGTGAAAACCCGAAGCGTACACAAAGTGCAGCCGAGTAGGTGGAGCATAGGGTAATTCTCGGTTCTGCACACCAGGATCGTAGGGCGCGATGAAGCCGGCGAATATTACAATCACATGCAAGAGCACTAAGGCCAATAACAAAATCAGCATTTTAGTTCGCATCGGATTCTCCGGCGCGAATCCGCGGATCGGAAGCCAGCAACAACAGGTCGGCGATAAAATTGCCGGCCACCATGAACACCGCTGAAAACATCACCCCTCCGATGACCAGATACAGATCACGTGAGAGCGTCGCATCAAGGATTAGCGGTCCCAGGCCAGGCCAGCCAGTGACAACTTCCACCAAAAGCGACCCGCTGAGCAAGCCAGCGAGGGAAAAACCAAACAACGAAATCGCCGGATTCGCCGCCACCGGCAGAACATGACGGAACAACAATCGAGTGCGGCCGATTCCCAGTCCACGCGCTGCTTGTATGTACGGCGCTTCCAACACCTCAAGGACGCTAGACCGGACGTGTCTTTCAATCACAGCGATGCTGGCTAATACCAGGACCAACGTGGGCAGCAACATGCGTTGCGCGATGTCGTGGAATTGCCCCCACATCGAGAGTTCTTGGAAACCCAGAGATCTCATTCCGCCCACAGGCACGATTCGTGTGCGAACCGCTAGCGCGAGCAGAGCGATAGCAACAACGATTTCCGGAATGGAAATTAACAACGAGCTTCCGACTCCTACGACTTTGTCCAGCCACCGTCCGCGAGAAGCTGCCGTCAGGACGCCCAATGGGACCGAAATGAGCCAGGTCAGAAACATTGCCGTTGCAGTGAGCAAGAGCGTATTTTTTGCGCGCGCCCAGAGGAGCGGCGCGACTGGTGTGTTGTACGCGATTGAATACCCGAAGTCTCCGCGGACTAGCGCTGCCATCCATCGCGCATATCTCACCGCCAGTGGTTGATCCAGTCCGTATCGCGCGCGTAAGGCAGAGATGGTCTCGGGCGAAATCTGCGGATTGAGCCGCATCTCGTCAAAGAAGCTTCCAGGCGCCATTTCTGTAAACAAAAAGCAGAGTGCCGACACCCCCACCAGGAGCAAACCTGCACGCAACAGCCTCCGGCCCAGGTATTTCATCGGGAGCCTCCAAGCACATCCGCGTAATTTTTTTGGAAAGCGTTCGCCGCTGCCATCAGCGCTTTGGTCTCCGGGTGATTGGGACTCGAAATCACCTGCGCTGTCGGACCCTGCTCCACAATTCTCCCTGCCGATATGACCGCAATTGCATCCGCCAAGTGCGCCACAAGCGCCATGTCATGGGAGATGAAGAGATAGGTGAGCGAATGCGCTGCTTGAAGGTCAAGCAGCAGGTTGGTAATTTGCGCCTCTGTAGAGAGGTCGAGGCCCGAAAGCGCTTCGTCCAGCACCAGCAGTTTTGGCTGCAGCGCGAGCGCCCGCGCGATGGCCAATCTTTGTCGCTGCCCCCCGCTGAATTCCATCACCGAGCGGTCTGCCGAGTTCGGCGCAAGGCCAACTTCGCTCATTATTTCTTGGGCACGCGTCCGGCGATCCTCCTTGCTGCCGCGCCCCTGAATCAATAATGGCTCCTCAATGACCTGCGCCGCCGAGAGCCGTGGGTTCATGGAGGTGACCGCATCCTGAAAAATCATTTGGATTTCACTGCGGTATGGGCGGAGGTCGCGATTTCCCAACCATGAAATGTCTGTGCCGCCCAT
>DAIMDJ010000329.1:0-3645 GCA_036725905.1 Terriglobales bacterium | reverse complement strand
GGAAACTGCTGAACGTAAGTGTTGTAATCCTGCAAAGTGTCGTTATAGCGCTTGCGTTCCACGGCGATGCGGTTTTCCGTGCCGGCCAACTCATCCTGCAAGCGCAGGAAATTCTCGTTCGATTTTAATTGCGGATAATTCTCGGCAATTGCCAACAAACGTCCCAAGGCGCCATCGAGATGCTGGTTGGCGGCAATCTTGTCTGCGGGCGTGCTTGCTGAAAGCAACTGCGACCGCGCCTGCGCGATTTCGCCGAACACAGTCTGCTCCTGCTTAGTAATTCCTTTGACGGTCTCGACCAGATTCGGGATCAGATCAGCCCGGCGCTGCAGCACGACATCCACCTGCGACCATGCCGATTTCACCGCCTCGTTCTTGCTAACCAGCGTATTGCGGACGCTCACGTACTTGCCAAACGACAGCAGAGCGATCAGCAGCAACGTAATAATCACAATCAAGCTCTTGCTCATGCAATCTCTCCTGGAAACAAAATTGTCACTGCCGGCCCGGTGCTGGCGAACCCGGCATTTTATCCACCGCTGTGGTCACGGTCCCGATTGCACTTAAATATCGGCCAGCGACATCCATAGCGCGGAACTGCTTGCGGTCAGACTTCTTTGCCCGAACGTCCATTAATTGTACGAAGGCGGACGAATCGAAGTTCAGCCGCGATGCCAGCTCCTGGACCGCATCCCGCGAATGCTTCCTGCCCTGCTCGCCCAATTCGATCAACACATGCCGAAACAGAGTTGTGAATGACGACAAGGAATTGAGCATGACTTCCCATAAGTCTTTTTCCCGGGCTCCCGCCACCAATATATGCTGCCGCAACAGAAATAACTTTTCGCGCAGCTCGTACTCAAGCTGAGAACGATGTAAATGCACGGGGACATCCAAATTGCGGAGCACATCTTCTCCATAAAGCACCCGGTGCCGCTGCTTCATATCCACAAATTCGATCGAGAAAACGTCGGCGGTATCTTTCAGCTCCTGCGGAGTCAGAACCAGCGGCGGATGGTACTTCTTCTTGCGCCACCACTCCACAGCGCTTGCAATCTTGCTCAGGGAAGCAAACGACGTATCCCGCAGAACGCAGAGCAAATTCAAATCCGAATATTCAGGATGAAATTCCCCTTCAGCCGCGGAGCCGTACAGAATCACACTTATGAGGTTCTCGCCCGCTGCCGTCCGCATCTTCTCAACAAATTCGCTGAGCAGCTTCTCGTGCGCCATTACTCCTCCTTACCAGCATCCCAGGCCTCCAAAACCTCCGCCGCCAAAAGGGCCGTTAAAGCCATAGCCGGTGTAGTATCTGAAATCCTCTCCGCTGACCGGAATAGCCAGGACGAGGACGATCACAATAACGCCCAGGGCCATGCCGGCCACAATGAGTAACCATATTGGGGGCTGGTGCGAATTCTGAAGATCCTGCAATATTGAGGTTCGGTGGCGCGAGCCAGTCAACCACATCGCCGCAGATTGTGCGAGGCGATTACCGAAAACTCCTTCTTCACAAGACAGCATCACTTCTCCCTACCAGCTTCCACTCGCTCCGCCGCCGCCGGAACTGCCGCCGCCAAATCCGCCAAATCCACCGCCGCCGCCAAATCCGCCTCCGCCCCATCCTCCGCCGCTGTGCCCACCGTATCCGCGGCCGCCAAACAAAAGCCACCAGAATATCAACCGCCTGAGCGGAGTAAACAATACAACCAAAATAACTATTACAAGTAGGAGAATCCCTCCTACGGAAATTCCCATCGGCGGCGTCGGCGCTCGCGCCTGCGCGCCGGTGAGTTGCACGCCGGCATCCTGCGCAATCACATTCGCTACTCGCGAAGTCAGCAATAATACTGCGCCGTTGTAATCATTCTGGCGCAGCAATGAGACCGCCTCGCGGCCGAAGCCGCCGACTTTACCGTCCGGCAAAATCGGTTCGAGCCCGTAGCCTACTTCAATCCGGTAGCGGTGATCTTTCACCGCCAGCAAAATCAATACCCCGCGATTGGTCGCTTTGCTTCCAACCCCCCATTTGTGGAACAAGTCCACCGCGTAGCTCTCGATATCCGAGCCATCAAGTGAGTTGATAGTGACTACAGCAATCTGGGCATGGGCTTTCTGGTCAATCTGCTGGCAAATGTTGTCGAGCTGCGCGATGGTAGTTTGGTCAAGAACATGGGCGAAGTCGTTGACATAATCAGTCGGGTGTAGTTGCGACACCGGCTCGGCACACACCAGTACCGAGATCCAAAGCATCAGAATCCCGAGCAGGATTGTGCGCCCGGCAGGCTTCATTTGCGGTGATTGTACAGGAGCGAAACGCGATCCCGCGGGCACTCAGACGGGAATCCAGCGGCAACGGGCACCGTTGGGCAAAGAAATAGTTTTCATGTTTGGTCTTTTAAACCACAGAGCGGCACAGGAAAGATCAAACACCGACTGGCTGCTTGCTGGGTACCGGGACAGGAGTCAGCCAGTGATGACGGTCAGGCTTCTCGCCACCAATAATGGCGTAGAACTCCTTCTGAATGGCCCTGGTGATCGGCCCGGTCATGCCTTTGCCGACGTTGATCTTGTCAACGGAGCGGATGGGAGTAATCTCGGCGGCGGTGCCGGTGAAAAAAGCCTCGTCAGCGATATACAGCATTTCACGCGGGATTCCCTGTTCGACAATTTGGATGCCGAGATCGCGGGCAATTTGCAACGCTGAGTCACGCGTGATGCCTGGAAGCACGGAGTTGCCGAGAGGCGCCGTCTGCAGCGTCCCATTGCGGACAATGAATACATTCTCACCCGATCCCTCGCTGATATAACCTTCGGCGTCGAGCGCGATTCCTTCGGCGTACCCATTCACGATGGCTTCCATCTTGATGAGTTGCGAGTTCATATAATTGGCGCCGGACTTGGCCATTGCGGGAAGCGTGTTGGGAGCGATGCGGGTCCACGAAGAAACGCAGACATCCACGCCCTGCTCGGCGTCCGTGCCCAGATATTTTCCCCAGGGATAATTACAGATGTAAACCTCAGTCGGTGAATTGAAAGGATTCACGCCCGCTTCGCCATATCCGCGCAATACGATCGGGCGGATATAGCACGGCCACACGCCGTTGTTCTTGACCACTTCGACCATACCGGAAACCAATTCATCCCGCGTGTAATCCAAGTCAATCCGGTAAATCTTGGCGGAATCCACCAGGCGCTGCATGTGCTCATTGGCGCGGAAAATTGCCGGGCCGCTGGGGAGCGCGTAGCAACGGATTCCCTCAAAAACAGAGGAGCCATAGTTCACCACGTGCGACATGACGTGGATGTGGGCGTCGTCCCACGGGATCAATTTTCCGTTGTGCCAGATTTTCTCGGTCTGTTGGATGGCCATCGGCGCTCCTTAAAAGGGCAGATTCAGTGGCGCGAATCAGAGATGCACCTTCTTCCTCCCCAGTTTTATCGACAAAAAACGGGGAAGGACGAAAGCTGCGAATTACAATCGATTATAACTGAGGCTAAAAAGGGCAAAAGGTACAGATAAAGCGCTGTTTGGGGGCTACAGGCCTGCCTCCGCCCACTTCGAAGTCGACTGCCCTCCCCACCAAGGGTCCAAAGCTGCAGTTTTGGCTTGCGTTTCCGCTGAAAAATCTATGTAATGTATAT
>DAIMDJ010000328.1:0-3663 GCA_036725905.1 Terriglobales bacterium | reverse complement strand
CAGGCTAGTGCAGCGGGGGAATAGTGATCCTAGCGCGCGATGAAACGACGCCAGGGTAACTATAAGACGTTCCGCGAGCGGGTGCCCCACGTTTCGCGGTTTTCGAAACGTGGGATCCCCACCCCAAGGGAGGGCAGAAATGACATCTCGTACCATTGAAACATCGCCACAACTTTACGCAAGAATCGGCGGTGTGCTGTACCTGATCATCATTGTCGTGGGCCTCTTCGGTGAGGCATTCGTCCGGGACAGGCTGATCGTCTCGGGCGATGCCGCGGCCACAGCGGCCAACATCATGTCGCACGAATCGCTGTGGCGTTTCCATATCGCTGCCGAACTGTTCTTGCTGATTTGCGCTGTTGCCCTGCTACTGATCTTGTTTGTGTTGCTGAGACCAGTCAGCAGAGATCTCGCTTTGCTGGCGGTATTCTTCAATCTGGTATCGATCGGCATCGAAGCCGCGACTACGATGCGTCTGCTTGAGGCGTTGTTTCCGCTGGGGAATGCTGGATACCTCAAAGCATTTACGCCGGAGCAGCTCTACGCCATGGCGACCCTGTCGCTCAAATCGCACGGCTATGGTTTTGGCGTGAGCCTGCTCTTCTTCGCCTGTTTCTGCCTCATTGTCGGATACCTGATCTTCAGGTCGGGCTATCTTCCAAAGACTATCGGCGTCCTGATGCAGATCGCCGGCGTGTGCTATCTGACGAACAGCTTCGCGCTGATTCTGTCCCCCGCCGTCGCAAATCGGTTATTCCCCGCCATTCTAGTTCCCGCCTTTATTGGGGAGGCATCACTCTGCCTTTGGCTTCTGGTGAAGGGGGTTAATGTAGAGAAGTGGAAAGAGAAAGCAAGCGCTTGGCGATCCAAGGTGCCTAAGTACAACTGACTACTAGTTGGGATCGGGTGCTGACTATAGCGCTCGAGCTTGACAATCATCCCTAACGTATGTACATTGTGTGCATATCAACGAGCGGCGAGCTGTAAGAATGCTTTTCGAGTGGGACGAAAGCAAGCGCCAAGCCAACCTCGCAAAGCACTTCGTTGACTTTCAGGAGGCGACTCAGATCTTCGATGGACCTGTCTTTGAGAAAGCTCGTCGCCGCCACGGCGAAGACCGCGTATTAGCCATCGGCCTCATGGAAGATGTCGAGATCGTAGTGGTTTACGTTATGCGCGGCAAACGCCGGCGGATTATTTCGGCCAGGAGGGCACATCGCGATGAAAGGAAAGACTACGCAAACCACCTCAGGAACACGGGCAAAGGGAGCCACGGATTTTAAGCGGTTGCGCGCCATGCGCGATGCCGACATCGACTTCTCCGACATCCCCAAGCTCGGTAAATCCTTCTGGAAGACCGCCCGGCTCACCATGCCCGAACCCAAAGACCGCCTCACCATCAGAGTTGACCACGACGTTGTGCAGTGGCTGAAGAAAAACGGCCGTGGCTATCAGACCCGCATCAACGCTATCCTGCGCTCCTACATGGAAGCTCAATCCACCACCGACCGCTAGCCGCGCCGGCCACAGCGCCGATCTTTATTTTCGAAATCACTTCTAGGTCCTTGGGCTGCTTTCGCCCAGTCGCATAGTTCCAAAAGCTTGCGCAATGTGTCGATACCTTCGGGCAGCCCCTCTAATGCCATTCACTTGAACATGCTGAGCAATGGTGGAATACCGGCAGCATATGTCCGAGACGTGCGGATCGAGGATCAAAATGCGCTTCAGATTCCCGGCGATCGCCGTCCTACGCAGTAGCTCGGTGATCGCACGTCGTATGATGGCAGCGAATACCCACAAACAATCCAAATCGCTGCCCTGGCAAGCTCCTCTTCGGCGCTACTCCAGACCGGCTGTAACCATGCGGGTATTTCCTTTTCCGGAACTGGTGGGATAATCGCTGCGTCTCCACCGCTCCGAAATGCGGGACGGAGATCCTGGAACAATTCCAGCCCGTCCCCCACGCGGGACCAATTCAGCGAACCATGTAACTTGTAGACAGGAACTGCCCCTTCCAGTTCGATGTAATTACCCTGATAAGCCCATGGCAGTTGGGTTCCCCGCAATAATTGCGGTTTCGGAATCCCCCCGTAATAGCAACCGGGTCCGAAAACGCGCGTCATCCGCCTGTGCCTTAGCCCGCGCTCGATGAGGATATCGTAATTCGTAGTTATAGCGGCGACGTGGACTGCTTTCCCCAGCACCTCTCGCCAAAACGCCAAATGCGAATCACAGCGGAAGGGAAACATAACGCGTGCTCCGTAGCGGAAATTCGTTACCGTTGTGTAAGAGGGCAGTGGAGTTGCTAGGACGGCTGCCAGCAGCTCCACGGCCCACTCAAACGGTGGAATGACGCGCGCCGGAACAGGAAAATCGGGAAACGGGAAAGTCGATCCTCGCGTTTCAATAGTGGCTGTTGCCTCCAAATTGCGGCGGGCCAAGACGTATCTTTCGTTTGCGGTCCACACTGCCGACCGCCTGTGCTTAGGCAGGTCTGCCAAGTACTCCTCTGCGTTGCGGGAGGGATTTTCAGGTAACCACGCCTCGTAATCCTTCCAGACCGTCCGGAATCTGCGTGCAGCAGCTTCGGAAGGGATCGCCACGTTGCGAGTGGCGAACAGATCTCTGGCCAGAGGTGCACCAGCAACGTGCGAGTAACCCGCGCCGAGGATGCAACAGATCGATTGCATTAGTAACTCAGAATTGCTAACCGACGACTCGCCCAGCGACCGGCGTTTCCATTTCCCCAGTTAGTCCCTGTTTCCTAAGCCAGACTGGCGCGAATGCCAAGACCCTCGGCGACTTTACGGAGTCGCTTATCTCTTGTCCACAGAAGCGTGGACGGATTGATAAAGACAGAGGCTATTAGGTGTGCGTCGGTGAGACCGATGCCGCGGTTGTACAAGCGTCGAGCTTCAATCGTTAGCCGCACTTCGCTCAGTTGCGCCACCCGCACCTGTGGCAAAAGATCCAGCAGTGCAAGTGTCTTAGTGCGCTCCTGAAGCGAGCGCCTGTTTACCAAACCCAGGGCAAGTTCCGTAATGATGAACGGATGGATCACAATGTTCCCGTGGTTAAGATGCTTGCGCAATTCTCTGTTTCCGGAACGGAGATGGTCGATCCAAATAGACGTATCGGCGAGAATCAATTCGGCCGCACCCTGCGGCGTGGAATATTCTTCAATTGCGGCATTGTGCCTCCCAGGGACGCCAATCTGCGAGCGCTTTCCCGCTCGATGAGGGCTTTGAGAGCTTCACGAATCAACGCCGTTTTCTCCGCTACCCCAGTGAACTCCTGGGCAATGCGTACGAGATCGTCATCAAGTGCAAGGGTTGTTCTCATCGGAAACTCCAGGCACTAATTATAGCATCATGTGATGTCATATTGTGTGCTTGCATGTGTCGAGTAACGACCGCAACGGACCTCGCCTCCGTGGCTGCCGGTGGAAAAAACTCCTTCACGAAGTGGCGTCTTGTATTTCAGTGGGAACCGGCGAAGATGAGAAGGAAGCCCGGCGCTGCATGAGTCCTCGGCTCCCCACCTTTGCAAAAAACAAAGGCGCAAAGGTGGGCCAGCCCGCCATTCTCGACTTTATTCAGGGGCTGCGCGGGACCCTGCACCTCACCTTTGAAGAAGGAACGCATTCGGCCTGGCTGTACGATC
>DAIMDJ010000327.1:0-3663 GCA_036725905.1 Terriglobales bacterium | reverse complement strand
CCCACGGTGCCGTTGTTCAAATAAACTTCGTCCTCGGGAATAAGAAACTGCTTGCGCAGTTCGGACCAATAGGCGTCTTCGTTCTTTTCGTAGAGCTTCTGGTCAGGGAGGCTGGAAGGCGCTTTTTCCAGTTGCGCAAAAAGGCCATCGCGAAACGCTAGAGTGGCAGCCAGCCCGCTGGCGTTGGCGAGAAAGCTGCGGCGATTGAGCATGACGGTGCCTCCTAACAGCCGGGAGGCGTCATGTTACGACTCGGCAGGATGATGAGCAAGCTGCGCGCCGCATCGCGACCGCATCAGAGGATTAAGGAGCAATCATGAAATTTGCGATGATGACGAAATTGTCGCTGCTCGCGCTCGTGATTTCTCTGTCATCGGTGCTTTGGGCGGCAGATGCGCCTGCGGGAGGTGCAATCGACCCGCAGAAATCTTCCATCACTGTGCGGGTCTTTAAGGCAGGAGTGTTCTCCGCTTTCGGGCATGAACACGAAATAACCGCGCCCATGCAGCAGGGATCGTTCACGGAAAACCCAGGATCAGTCGAATTAACTGTAGACGCGCGAAGAATGCGTGTCATGGACAAGGGAATTTCCGAAAAAGATCGGGCCGAGATTCAACAAACCATGCTTGGTCCTAAGGTGCTGGACAGCGAGAAATTCCCCGAAATCCGCTTTCGTTCAACCGGCATCGAACGGCTTGGAGAAGGAAGGTGGATCGTCCTGGGCGAGCTAACCATCCATGGAGAGACTCATCCCGTGAAAGTGCATGTCGAGGGCGCGAACGGACGTTATCGTGGCACAGCGGAACTGAAACAGAAGGACTTCGGGATCACACCGGTCACTGTGGGTGGCGGCGCGGTGAAAGTGAAGAACGAATTGCGCATCGAATTCGACATCGTGTCGAAGTAATGTCTAATCTTTGTAACGAGGTAACCTTCTCCGCTTATCCTGCGTCGAACCTAAGAGGAAATCCAGGGAGCGCTGTCTGCAAGCGGGCGTATAATCGATGTGAGCCCTCCACCGGCATTCAGCAAGGGAGTAATCGTATGAAACTACGGCTCTTGGCAATTACCGCCGCGCTGCTGGCCTTCAGCTATGCAGCGCCACGGAGCTTTTCACAGGATCAGGGCAGCTCCGGCGCGCCCGACCAGAATGCTCCAGCGGCGCAGACTGATAAGACGCCAGTACCGCAAACCACCGTGCAAGAGGCTGATCCGGAGAAAGTGAAGCATAACGGCGGCAAGCAAGACGTCGAGGCGGTTGGCAATCGTAACGTAGGTTGCAAGACTGGTATGGGCAACTGGTATGGCGTGGAAAAGCAGATCGCTATGGGCAAGCAATACGCCCAGCAGGTGGAATCGACCGTAAAGCTGATCCAGGACCCGGTAATCACGGAATACGTGAACCGCATCGGTCAGAATCTGGTGCGGAATTCCGATTCACAAGTCCCGTTTACGATCAAAGTCATTGACGCGGACGACATCAACGCCTTCGCGTTGCCCGGCGGGTTCTTCTACGTGAACTCCGGCGTAATTCTGGCGGCTGATGAAGAGGCGGAGATGGCCGGCGTGATGGCACACGAGATTGCCCACGTCGCGGCGTGCCACATCGCGCGGCAGATGACCCGCGGCAACCTCGCGCAGTTTGCCACGATCCCTTTGATTTTCATGGGCGGCTGGGCAGGATACGGCATCTACCAAGGCGCTGGCCTTGCCGTGCCCGCGGCATTCATGAAGTTCAACCGTGGCTTCGAAGCCGAGGCTGACTACCTGGGCGTCCAGTACATGTACAAAGCCGGATACGATCCGCAGGCTTACGTTAATTTCTTCGAGAAGGTTCAGGCGCAGGAGAAGAAAAAGCCAGGCACCATGGCCAAAGTCTTCTCTGACCACCCCCAGACTCCGGATCGCATTGCAAAATCGCAGCAGGAGATCGCGCAGATTCTGCCGGCGAAGCAGCAATATGTGGTCTCGACCTCGGAATTCGACGATGTGAAGTCGCGGCTGGCAGCCCTTGAAAACCGCCGCCGGGTTCTCGATCAAAAAGATAATGGCAAGAAACCGAGTCTGCGGCGAACGTCTTCAACGGATAAGAACGGTAAGGATGACAAGGGCAACGATGACGATCGTCCGACGCTGAAGCGGAGACAGGATCAGCAGTAATCAGGGTGCAATAAAACTTCACGGCGGCCGCGAGGCCGCCTTTTTTGTTGCCTAATAAAAAAGCCGCGAACAAGAGTCGCGGCCTTTACGGAAACCGTCAGCTAAACGATTATGCAGCTTCCTTTGTGGCCAGCGATCCCACGCGTGCGGTGCGCTGTGTAGCAGAATCAATCATCTTCATTTCGTGCCAGTCATATGGAAATTCCTTGCCGCAATCAAGGCATACAACATAAGTTCCGGTGAGCAAAGCGGCCGCATTGCGGCGTACGCCTTTGCGAACAGTAATAGGAAAGCTGTAATGGCTGTGCCAGCAGCCGAAGATGGCGTCAATCAATTTGCCCAACATCGAACCCTCCCCAGGAAGCCCCAAACGCTTTCACCTGAGACCTGCATCACCTACTTAGATTCAACTCTGGATGAAAAGGTTCGACCCTGGTCTGGTGATGGACCGAACTGCCAGAGAATGATGAGATTAGCAGCAATCTCCCTGACAAGGCAGAGAGCCGGTTTAGTGAGCTGTGGTGTGCAATGCCGCTGAGCTTGGAGGGGCGGGACAGGCGGCTCCTCCGGCCGCCCATTGTTTCACTTTCGCGGCAAAATCGGCTTGGCTCACTGGTATCGGGGTGCGGCCCTCGCCTGGATTCCAGCCCCACAAAACCAGCTTTGGGGTGGTCATGTGGTCTACGATTTGGTTTACGTTCCGATGGCCGTTTTGTTTTGGATCTTTGAGGAGCTCACATAGTTGATTATCCGTGAGGCCAGCCCAAATCATTGGCGTGGCACGCGGAGGCATTTGCCAGTCAGGCGCACCCGGAGGCAGGTGCGGGCCCGCGAGATTGTGATCCTGGTGGCAGGTGCCGCACTTCTGAGAAGTTACTCCGCGGCCTTCCGGACCACGACGCACGTTCATGGCATGCGGGTGGCTGTCGTCACCTTGCCGGGGAAAGTCGCCAGCAGAATGGCAATTCATGCATCGCGGGTGATGCAGAACGGGCAGCATTGCCTCGAAAGCAGCAGCCGCTGCCGCATTACGCTGCACTATCCCAGAAGTTGGGCTTTGCTGCTTATCTCTGGGAACAGCGCTTGCAGTCAGAAAGCAGCTCACAACCCACAGCGAAACAGCAAAGATGATCGGCAATATAACTTTGTGGCGGTTCATCTACCTTTCCTCTGTTGATGCAGCCCTCAAACCGCTTCACTCATCCGGATCGGCAGCTTGCGAATGCGTTTTCCTGTAGCAGCGAAAATCGCATTTGCGACAGCCGGCGCTGCGCATGGTACGCCCGGCTCGCCGATGCCGCCGGATTTTTCATTATTCTTCACGATGTGTACTTCAATTTCCGGTGTTTCATTGATTCGCAACATCGGGTAATCGTGGAAATTACTCTGCTGAATGCGGCCCTTCTCGAAAGTGAGCTCGTCATAGAAAGCCGCAGTAAGCCCAAAAATCACGGCACCTTGCACTTGCGCTTCAATGATTCCGGGATTCACATATCTGCCGCA
>DAIMDJ010000326.1:0-3671 GCA_036725905.1 Terriglobales bacterium | reverse complement strand
TGCTGGTCGATGTTCGTGGAAGATTATCCCGAGCTAAGGATCGAGAGCGCAGAGAACATAGCGAATCGCTGTTTCTTGTTCGAAAAATTCGTGGACGATCTGCTCGAGCAGGAACCAGCTGCGCTGCAATTCAATCGTTCAGAAACGGCAATCGCGATCCATCCGCACTGTCATGCCAAATCGATCATGGATCCTGCATTCATGCGAAGACTTGTGAAACGTTTGCCCGGGAGGAAAGCCGTGATGCTCGATACAGCCTGCTGCGGGATGGCGGGCGCGTTCGGCGCCCTCGCCGAGAAGTACGATCTTTCCATCCAAGTCGCTCAGGATTTGATCGATAAACTCGAGAATCAAGGGCGCGAGACACAGATCATCGCCTCAGGGACAAGTTGCCGGCATCAAATTAGCGATCTGACGAATATCCGGCCAAAGCACATGGCCGAGGTGCTCGCCGAAGCCCTGCTGTAATGGCAGGCGTGTCGCGTGCAAACCGTGCAGACGGTTTTTTGCGCTATCGACCTGTCCAGACCAAAAACCTTACCATCAGCTCCATGAATCCAGTCGTTGCATCCGATAAACTTAAGCGCGCTGAAGTCTGGGCTGAGGACGATGAATCAGTTCATTGGGCTGGCGCATTTGCCGTCTATGGCGGCCACGGCGCGACCGCATCTTCGACGATCGTATATGAAATTGAGCCCGGACATCGCCTCGGCTGGCACACCGACGCTACCGAAGAGACGCAGTACATCATTGCTGGTACCGGCGAATTGCACATGGAAGATGGCAGCACCTACCGAGTTGGACCTGGCAGCGTTTTTGCGATTCCAACGCCGGTAAAACATGACCTCGTCAACATCGGCAGCGAAACATTGCGCGCCGTCGCTTTCTTCGCGGCTGCGATGTTCACTCAAAACTTCGACAACGTGATGATGCCGCCGAAGAGCCACATCCTCGGCACTCCGAATCGAGAAGGCTAGCGCATTCTAAGCGCGACGCGGAAATCAAACACGCGGAATGACCGCACACTGGCGGGCAGTCTGCATACTACCCTTTCGGCTTCGGTGGTTCGCCAGGCTTTGCGGCTTCGCCTGGTTTGGGTGGCGCACCACCGGCGGGCGCGCCGCCGGGAAGATCTTCCTCGGCGGGGACTGCTAGTATGTCCGGTTCGGTGAACGAATTTGGATGATTAGCCAGTTCCTTGCGCAGCGCAGCAATTTGTTCGGCTGTCACTGGGCTGGCATTGTTCCCCCACTCGCTACGTTCGTATGTGAGAACGTCCGCAATCTTTTGGTCGGTCAGTGTCTTGTCCCAAGGCTGCATTACCGCGGCACCGAATTTTTGGCCTTTCACGGTGACTGGTCCTTGCAGACCCTTCATGACAATCATGGCCGGCCGGCGCGAGCCGCCGGTTGTAAACTCCGAACCGGCCAACGGCGGATACTGCCCTGCCACTCCGAGACCGTTCGCCTGGTGACATGTCTGGCAATTAGCGGCAAAAATCTTCTTTCCGCGATCATGCGGCGAAAGTTCGGCTGCCTGTTGGGCGCCCTGCGGTCCGGTAATCTTTTTCATTGTGGCCATTTCACCGCCGTATGGATCGAGCGCTTCACCGCTAAAATTTCCCGAGTAACGGCCGAGATAAGCGCCGCCAAAAAATACTGCCAGTCCGTACACTGCGATCAACCAGATGGAAAGCGGTTCGCGACCCACACGCGGCTCACGTTTTTCCCGCTGCACCGCGGCATGGACATCCTGGACGTCAGCGATTTCGCTGTAATCCATACCCTGGCCGGAATGCGGCTCCGGTGGTGGAGTGCTTTCGTTCATTTGGGTGGTGGCTGTCCTCCGGGCGCAGCCGAAGGTGAAGCCGCCGGCGACGCTGCGGGTGCGGCACCGGCCGATTTAACCTCTTTCAATGGATGCGATTGATTGAGCGCCATCATGTACGCCACAAGACATTTCGCATCGTAAGTTGGAATGATCTCCCATCCCTCAGGCGGAGCGTCGGAACCGGTAAGCTGCAATGCATCTGATGAGCGAACGTCGCTGATACGGCGAGCTTGGTACAGAAAACGATACGACGGCATGTTGGAATCGAAGTTGATGCTGCGCGGTGAATAAAGATGCACATGATGCCAGGCAGCGGAATACATTGGTGGCAAGCCCGCGGTTTGCTCGGGCCACGGTGGTCCCGCAAGAGGTGGTGCACCGGGACTTGAAACTACGGCAGCTGCTGCTGGAGAGGGAGAAGCAATGCCTGTGCCCGCTCCCGCGATCGTAGCTGGTTTCGACGCAGGGGAAGTTGGAGAGGTCGCAGGTGACGTTGCCGGAGAAGTTGCTGGTTGCTGCTGAGGCGCCGCAGATGCTCCTGGCGATTGCGCGCCCTGAGCCTTCGGCTGAGCCGTTGGTGGTGACGGGCTTTGAGCCGGGCCAGTTGGTGAGCCTCCAGGATTCCCGCCTCCACTTGGTGAAGGACTCTCCTGTTCGGCCGGCGCGCGGGCCCCGATGTTCGCAAGATCCTGGCCCATGCGCATCTTCCCCAGGAAAACAGGTCGTTCGAAAATATAATCTCGCGGCGCGCTGCGGCGATCGCCCCATTTTCGCTCTATATCGGCCCCCGCGTAATCAGCGCGCACCTGCTCGCTGTGACAATAGACGCAGCCATTCGCAGCGTAAACGCGCGCGCCCCATTGGACCATTCCTGATTGCGGCATTGGATAGATGTCTGTGCCCTCCTCATCAGATTGAGGATTGAGGTGTCCGATTTGCCAATTGGGGATCACCGTCAATCCCACCCAGGAGAACGCAAACGTTCCGAAGATTCCGAGGAAAAGAGGGGCGAGTCCTTTCATATGTGCGCT
Organism: Terriglobales bacterium; assembly: GCA_036725905.1. Taxonomy (GTDB): domain Bacteria; phylum Acidobacteriota; class Terriglobia; order Terriglobales; family Acidobacteriaceae; genus QIAB01. The sequence goes on along the minus strand of DAIMDJ010000326.1, from coordinate 810 downwards.
TCAGCTCCCTCCGCTTCAACCGGGTTAAGAAATGTGGGCACGGTCGATTTTCGGCCCAGGCCGAACAGCATTAATCCGAAATGATACGCAAAGATGAAATGCGACACGGTGAGCAGAATGCCGGCCAAACTACGCCCGCGCAGGTAAGGCAACACGCTTTCGACACTCTCAGTGAAAGCGAGCGAGGGATTCTCCATGCTCGCGCCTTGAAGAAAACCGCCAGCAAGAAGCATCAGCGTCATCAGTCCGATGCCGTAGGCCGATGCCCAGAAATGCAGTTTGATTAATGAGCCATAGCGCCACTCGCGTCCAATTAATCGTGGCACGATGTAGTACATCGAACCAAAAATCACCATCGTGAAGAATGCGTAAAGACCAAGATGCGAATACGCGATGTTCGCTTCAGTAAAGTTTACGTAGCCGGCCACAGAGCGCAGCGAAATCACAACACCTACCAAGCTAAACACGGTGTAGGACATGGCGCCGAAGACGGTAAAACGAAGCGTAGGGCTGTAGCGCATCAGTGGGAAATAACCCTGCATCGTCATGTGATGATTGAGCCCAACAGTGGCGACAGGAATCAGCGTGAGGATCGTGGCTGCAATACTGGCAGTGACCATCCAGGCTGGGAACGGTCCGTCGACGAGGCGTTGCATCCCCGTCCAGCTCGAGAACAGCGCGTAGCTCCAGAAACCGATGCTTGCCAAATGATAGCTGTACACCGGTCGACCGATTACTTTGGGAATCATGTAATAAGCCGTGCCGAGGCCGATCGCGCCGAACCAGAGAAAGAGCAGATTATTCGCGTAC
>DAIMDJ010000325.1:0-3687 GCA_036725905.1 Terriglobales bacterium | reverse complement strand
CCGACCATTCGCAGCGTCACGGCCTGGACACTGCCTACAACTTTTTCGAGCGCTTTGGCAGCTATTACGGCGGGACACTGAACGAATTCCGCGTGCGCGCAAACTACCGTCCGACGGCGAAATTCTCCGTTTCCGCTTCCGAGACCTGGGACCGCTTTCGATTGCCACTGCCCAATGGCAATTTTTCCGTCGTGCTGGCAAGCCTGCAGGGGAATTACTCGTTCAATCGCTTTCTGACCTTTACGAGTCTCATCCAGATGGACACATCAAACACACAGGCGGTGAGTGCGAATTTGCGGCTTCGCTACAACTATCGGCCCGACAGCGACCTCTACATTATTTATAATGTCGGCACGCAGTTCGCCAGCATTGCCCCGGCGAATCCCCCGCAGGTTCGGGAAACTCGGTTCGCGATCAAATGGACCTATTCCTTGGCCCCGTAAAGAGGATTGGAGGCGCACAAGGGTGACCCGGATTGAGCGGCCTGAACATAGGTAACACATCGTACCGGACACATGGGTAACACTTTCTCCCTTGGGGGAGGGTGCGAGTATGCCATGGAAGGAGTGTTCGGCGATGGATGAAAGACTGCAGTTTGTGGCTCGCCGGCTAGCCGGCGAGGCGATGTCAGAGCTGTGCAGAGAGTTCGGGATTTCCCGCAAGACCGGCTACAAGATCTTTGAACGCTACCAGGAATGTGGCGTGCAATGGCTGACCGACAGAAGCCGCCGCCCGCATCACTACGCGCACAAGCTGCCTTTCCAGGTGGAGAACTACACCCTGAACGTGAAGCGTGAGCACCCCACCTGGGGTGCGCGAAAGATTCGCGAGCGCCTGATCCGCCGATTCTCCGGGATCAAGATTCCGGCCAAGAGCACCATCCATGCGCTGCTGGATCGCCACGGCTTTGTCGAGCGCCGCGGCCGTTTACGTCGTCGCGCGCAAGGCACGGCGCTCTCCTTGGGCCAGCGTCCCAACGAACTTTGGTGCACCGATTACAAAGGGGAGTTCTTGCTAGGAATCGTCAGTATTGCTATCCGCTGACGGTCACCGATCATGCCAGCCGTTATCTCCTCACCTGTGAGGCTCTTTGTTCTACCCGAGAAGACTACGCTTTCCGTGTGTTTGAGCGGCTTTTTAAGGAGCGCGGCCTACCGGTCAACATCCGCAGCGATAACGGCGTGCCCTTCGCTTCCGCGCACGCCTCGTTCAACCTGAGCAAACTCGCGGTCTGGTGGCTCCGGCTGGGCATCGGCATTGAGCGCATCAAACCCTGCCATCCTCAGCAAAACGGCCGGCATGAACGCATGCATCTCACTTTGAAAAAAGAGGCTACCAAACCGGCGGCCGCGAATTTCCTTCAGCAGCAAGCGCGCTTCGAGAAGTTCATCGAGGTCTTCAACAAGGAACGACCACACGAGGCGTTAGACATGAAGTGTCCTGCCGATGTCTATCGGGCCACGACTCGGCCGTACCAGGGCTTGCCAGAGATCGACTACCCTTTCCACGACCGAACTGTCGTGGTCACCCATTGCGGCCGCATCTGTCTCGGTCGAAAAAAAATCAATTTCAGCACTGTCTTCGCCGGGCAGGCTGTCGGCATCAAGGAAGTGCAAGACGACATCTGGCTGGTAAGCTTTATGGATTATGATTTGGGATACTTCGATCTGGAGACCCGCGTGCTCGAACCGCTGGAGAATGCGTTCGGCCCAAAAGTGTTACCTATGTAGCCGGTACGTCAGGCTCTTAGGAAGCTGGACATGCTAGATGCGGCGCAGGACATCCGGACGCTCTCAACGCTGCCAGGAAACAGGCTAGAGCGCCTGAGAGGAGACCGGAAAGGGCAGTACAGCATTCGCGTCAATGACCAATGGCGCGTCTGTTTTGAATGGCGCGATGGGCATGCCTACGAAGTTGAAATCGTGGATTATCACTAGGAGACAGCAGGATGACGAAAAAACTTAAGCCGGTGCATCCAGGAGAAATTCTCCGAGAAGAGTTTATGCTCCCTCTGCGACTAAGTATGAATAGAGTTGCTATGGACTTGCGCGTCCCTGTGACGCGGATCGCCGATATCGTCAACGAGAAACGCGCAATTACTGCTGACACGGCCCTTCGTTTCGCGCGCTACTTCAACAACAGTCCGACGTTCTGGATGAATCTCCAAACGCGCTATGACCTGGAAGTCGCCGAAGATGAGATTGCTGATAAGGTTGAACGCGATGTCCGCCCTCTGGAAGCAGTGCCAGCAAGGTAGTTCAAACGAAGGATGGGCCAAGTAAATCCAAGCGGCAACGCCCGCGTTGGGGTTTTCGTCTGAAACCCGCGTCACTACAACATACAAGACCGCGGGGACTGCCAAGGGCTACCTAAGTGCTCCGGTTCATATGTTCGGTCACGTATTTTCTAGGCAGCCTTTGCCAGGGGGCGGTTCAATTTGTGAAGCAATGCGTGGAGATCTTTTCGTGTGAACCGCCACTCGAAAGGTTTAGCGATAGTTTGGTAGTGCCGTTCGAAGGCGAGTAAGCGTTGCGCCAACTGCTGCAAGGAACGGAAGTCGTTTGGCGTCAAGATTTTTCGTTGGACGATGGAGAAATAGATTTCGATTTGGTTCAGCCAACTGGCGTGAATGGGTCCATGAACGAGCACCAGGTTGGGATACTTCGCCTGAAGCCTGCGGACGGCGGGGAGCCCTCGATGCGCAGAGCCGTTGTCGACGATCCAGAAAACTCTTCGAGCCTGGCGGTAGGGCCGCTGTTTCATGACTTGATCCACGAGACGGTCAAAGGCCGCGATTCCGGTTTTGCTTTCGCAGCGACCGAAGAGTTTCGCGCGGTGGACGTCCAGAGCGGCGAGATAGGCCCAGGCTCCCAGCCGCTTATATTCGTGCTCGATCTTCATCGGCCGACGGGGTTGCGGGGGTAGAGAGCGGGCTTTTCGGCAGCGCGCCTGAATGCTGGTTTTTTCATCTGCCGAGAGGACGAACTCGTTGGCGCCGAGTTTACGGCCCTTCCAGATGCGTTGGTACAAATCCAAAATGCCTCCGGCCTTGGCTTCGAAATCCGGATCTCGTGGGAAGATCCAGCAGCGGTGCTGCCAAGGACGGATGGCGTCCTCGCTCAGCCATCGCCAGATGGTGGTGTCACTGACGGATGCCGTCAGGCCGCAAGTGCGGACGTGGGCGCCGAGTTCGGCCACGCTCCAGCGAGAAAGGGGCACACCGAAGCGATGGGGCAATTCGCAGGCGATGGCTTTAACGCGCACGACCAGTTCTGGGGGGAAAAACCCGGGGTCGGCCGGGGCGCTGTCTGTCCTCCAGGCCGGCCAAACGTTTTTCAAAGAACCGTTTTCGCCAGCGACTCACGATCTCGCGTCGCGTGCACAGGCGATCGGCAATCTGATCGTTCGACAAGCCCTGCTGAGCGAGGAGGATCATCTTGGCGCGAGCAACTGTAAAATACGGTAACGTATATTTATTGGCGCGTCGTTTCAACTCCTTTCGCTCTTGTTTGGTGAGAGCGATTCTATACGGGCTATTGCGTGGCAAAGGACTGACCTCCTGGCAGAAGGGTACCAGAAGGAAGATCCTAGATGCAGTAAATTATACGTGACTGTATTTAAGAAACAGGGTACTAAGCTCATCCTGAGACAAGCTTTAGAAATGGTTGCGGGGGTCAGATTTGAACT
>DAIMDJ010000324.1:0-3691 GCA_036725905.1 Terriglobales bacterium | reverse complement strand
GCATCAGCTGCCATCCACAGCACGCCAATGGGAAACATCAGTTGGCGGCCCCAGCGCTGTTCGTGTTCGCGCCATAGCTGGATGGCCCGTGCCGCCATTTCCGTGTATGGCTGATTCGGACCGTAAGTGCCACGAATAACTCGCGTCTCGCCTCCGGATGAAGCACGAGAGTTTCCCGGCCCCCACGAATCGATCAAGGTGACGCGCGCGCCACGCCGAAGTAAATACAACGCTGTCCATCCTCCGAAGGCGCCCGCTCCAATCACAGCAATGTGAGTCTGTGTCTTCATCTTGATCTGAGCCCGATCGTGATCATTGAGAATAGCCGCAGGTGCACGGCTCGGCAAACCAACGCGATTGCTTATTGCAGTCAGGCCGCCAAGAGTCGCGCCCCACTTCAGCAGCCAGCGGCGACTCCGGCGATGGCCGAAGCCAGATCTCTCGATCGCACGGAAAAATGCATCTATCATGCTGCTCGTTCTAGTGAACGAAAGTATGCCCAGAACGTGCAGCCGTCAACGATTAGCATTCTGGTACTGAGAGTGCTAATGCTTGACATGGCCAACTCCTCTTCCTAGAATTCAAGAGGGGGAGTTTCGGCTGTTGCCGTCCTAAGCTATTATTTTTGAGTGTTTTAGCCGAATGGCTTCCTCGCGGTAAAAACTCTATGCAGTCCGGCCAGCCAATCGGCGAACGCGAACGTGAGATTCTTACGGCGATCGTGGAAACCTTCATAACCACGGGCGAGCCGGTAGGATCGCGCACCTTGGCGCGTGGCAATCGTGAGGGGCTGAGTCCTGCGACCATCCGCAATGTCATGGCCGACCTGGCCGACGCAGGCTTTCTGGAACAGCCGCACACGTCTGCGGGGCGAATACCGAGCACTGAGGCGTACCGCTACTACGTGGAGCAGTTGACGGGCAAGGCGCACCTGTCGCAGGAAGATGAGAGCATCGTTCATGAATCGCTGCACGGCATCTCAGACGTGCAGGAATTTATGGAGCGTACCTCTCATGTGCTGTCGTTAATTTCGCGGAACGTCGGTGTGGCAGCGGCCATCCGAGGTCCCAAGAATGCGCTTGAGCACGTTTACTTCTCACGCCTGGGCGACCAAAAAGTCTTGGCCGTGGTGGTGACGCGTTCGGGGCTGGTACGCGACCGCGTGCTGCGCCTGGATTTGCCCCAAAGTGACCTCGACGGGGCAGCGCGTTTCATTAACGATAACTTCCGCGGCTGGACGATGGAGGCCATGCGCTCCGAGCTGGCGCGGCGTTTGGAGCAGGAGCGGAGCGAGTACGATCGGCTGATGACTTCGGTCGAGCAGCTTTATCGCCAGGGAGCTTTGGCGACAGATGACAGCGCGCAGGTAGTTTTCGTCGAAGGCGCTGCAAATCTTGTAGCCGGCGAGCAGGATCGTCAGAGGCTGCAAGAATTATTGAAGACGCTCGAAGAGAAGCAAAAGATTGTCGATTTGCTGAGCGCGTATCTGGATGCGAAGCAGGAAGCCGTGCGCGTAGTGATTGGATTGGATGAAGCTCTGCCATCGATGCGCAACTTCGTGCTTATCGGAGCGCCGGCGCGTGTGGGCGGCGAAGTCATGGGGTCGCTGGCGGTAATTGGCCCGACCCGCATCGATTATCAGCACACGATGAATGCAGTTTCTTACATTGCACGTTTATTTGACAAAATTTTGAACGAATCGGAATGAGTAGAGTTATGGCAAGGACGAACGGAAAATCAGAAATAGAACCGCAGGAACTGGATACGCAGCACGAATTGCCGCCAGCGGATGGTGCTGATGAAGCAACCGGCGATCCGCCCCAGCTTGGCGAACGCGCGAAGACCGAGCGGGACTCGGAGCTGGAAAAGTTAAAAGCGGAGCGCGACTCGGCAATCGACCGGTTGGCGCGATTGCAGGCGGAGTTCGAGAACGCGCGCAAGCGTGCGGCGCGGGAGCAGCAGGATTTTCGCGAATACGCGTTGGCGGACGCAGTAAAGGCGCTGCTTCCTACTCTGGATAGCTTTGAGCGCGCGTTGAAAGCCGGTGAAGCGGAAAAATCGGAGTTCCGCGGCGGGGTTGAACTCATCTATAAACAATTGCAGGATGCGCTGGCGAAGTTGGGATTGCGTCCGATTCCCGCGAAGGGTGAGCCGTTTGATCCACACCTCCACCAGGCGGTTGAGATGGTGGATACAGATGAAGTTGAAGATCACCACGTACTTGATGAATTACAACGCGGGTACAAGCTGAAAGACCGACTGCTGCGTCCTTCAATGGTGAGGGTGGCGAGAAACTCAAAACACTAAATTGGAAACTTGGAAAGACTGGGGGAGAGGCCTATTCTGACCAGCAACGGAAAACGCGATTATTACGAGGTGCTTGGTGTCGCCCGCGGCGCCAGCGAGCAGGAGATCAAAAGCGCGTATCGCAAACTCGCGCTACAATTTCATCCTGACCGCAACCCAAACAATCCCGACGCGGAGGAAAAATTCAAGGAGTGCAGCGAGGCGTATGCGGTCTTAGCTGACTCGGAGAAACGCGCCACATATGATCGCTTCGGCCATGCCGGGGTCGCGGGCGCGGCAGGGGGTGGGGTAGGATTCGACGCTACAGTCTTTCAGGATTTCAGCGATATATTTGGTGACTTTTTCGGGTTCGGAGATCTCTTTGGCAGCGGAGGTTCACGCCGGCGCAGCCGTACCCAGCGCGGCGCCGATCTGCGTGAAGATATCACCCTCGAATTTGAAGAAGCCGTCTTTGGCACCGAAAAGCAAGTCACGGTGCGGCGGCACGAAACTTGCGAAGACTGCGGCGGCTCGGGTGCGGCGGCTGGTAAAGCGCCAGTCACCTGCCGCTCCTGTGCGGGCCGCGGGCAGGTTCGTTATCAACAGGGATTTTTCAGCATTGCCCGGACCTGTCCAACCTGCCAGGGCGCCGGCAGTGTGATTACCGATCCTTGCCCCAAATGCAAGGGCGAAGCGCGCGTTCTACGACAGAGAACCGTGGACGCAAAAATTCCGGCGGGCGTTGAGGATGGAACCCGAATCCGCTTTTCCGGGCTGGGCGAAGGAGGCGTACATGGCGGTCCGCCTGGAGATCTTTATGTTGTTCTGCACGTCAAGGAGCATGCATTCTTCGAGCGTGAAGGCAACGATCTGCACTGCGTGATTCCGGTCTCCTATGGTCAGGCGGCGCTCGGAGCAGAAATTCCTATACCTACACTGGAAGGCGAGCAGACGTTGAAAGTGCCGGAAGGCACGCAGTCAGGCACTACGCTTCGCATTCGAGGCAAGGGCGTGCCTGTACTGAATGGCCGTGGCAAGGGCGACTTGTTCGTTGAAGTGCGAGTTCAGACACCCAGCAAGCTCACCAAGCGGCAGCGGGAGTTGTTACAGGAGCTCGACGGATACACAAAAGTCGAGAACAAGCCGGAGCACCGCACTTTACTTGGTAAGGTCAAGGATATTTTCAGCTAACCTCTTCGAAGCCATTTAATCACTAAGGGCACAAAGCACAAAGGAACACGAAGAAATTTCTGGAGCGCTTTCCTTCGTGTATCTTCGTCTCCTTGGTGGTTATTCTTTTTTAACGCATGACGCGACGCCGCTGGATCGCCGACGAAGTTTCCGGCAATCGCGCAGCTCTTACCGGCTCGCACGCCGAGCATCTGGCACGGGTGCTTCGTGCCCG
>DAIMDJ010000323.1:0-3695 GCA_036725905.1 Terriglobales bacterium | reverse complement strand
TCGCCATCAAGAACGCCGCCACCACCAGAGTGAACTGCCGTGAACTTTCGAGAACGTTTCGATTCCTCCATCCAAATCTCAAAAGCCAAATGACAATGAGGACGGAGACGACAACTCCAAGCTTGTCGCCTAGAAGCAGCCGGAGCAAGGAAGTCGTGGGAAAATATTTCCGGTACGCCGCCATACCCGCGAAGAAATAGCTCAACCATCCCGGAAGAAGCAATTCTCCAGCCCCAATCAGCGCGGCAATAGCGACGCCAAAACCAGCCACCAGGCGCCATCTAGCGCGCCACTCGCCCGCCGCCCAAAGGATGAACCAAACCAGCGGCAGAACCGCCATCTGGGGCTTGATTGTCGAGAAGGCCAGGAGCACGCCAGCGGTCACGAGATAACCCTTATGCACGCACCACGCGCCGGCCGTGATCAAGCACGCGGCCACCAGTGCCAATTGCTGGTGGCGCATTCCCTGTATGATTTGCGGGCTGCTGAGGGTAAACAGAATCAGCGCTGAGGTTATCGTCCAGCGCGGCCACCAGTCGAGAAGGCCCAAGCTGAACGCGACCGTCAAACCCGCGAACACACCCAAGACACACGGAGCCCAGAACCGGACCTTGACAAAGTCCGTGTAAATCGTAGGCGCCATCAGAAACACAACATAGAGTGGATACGCAAAGCGCTGCTCATCGACCACGTGTTGCGCAGCTTCCTCCGGCGTGACAGCGTGGCCATAGAACACAACCTGGATCTCACGGCTTACCTCGGGTCCATAGGGATTGCGTCCGTTTAGCAGAAGCTCCCGCGCCCCCACCCAGCGCGGATACAGATCCCACATTTGGGCCTTGAGCCCGCCCTTTTGCAGGTCCTTGGCATCCGCCCAGGGGCTCAGAATCTGGTGAACGTACAGCCATGTAGTTGCGCTGACGCACAAGCTCAACAGGAACCAGAGAGGAATCCGTTTTTGTCTTACCGATGTCACAGGATCAGAACAATCAGAACAGATGTGCGGAAGAAGTGTAACAAGCCTGGTAAGTCTGCGTGGGCGCAACGTATTGCCTCTACAAAATGCTCTACACTGCCGAGCACAATACCCGCCGCTCAGAACAGCGGATTGATAGTCCGCGGTTCCGACAGAGACATGGCGGGAAACCGGCGGCAACTGAGACACAGAAGGCCACGGAGCGCGCAGGAACAGACCACAACCGAGCAAGAGCGGCTAAGAAGTGGTGTGCAAAGCGACGAATTAAGGCGCAAGCACAGGGAGTGGAGGGTAATTTGGCGCACGGCAAAGGGTTCCGGGCACAGGAGCTGTATGCAGGCGATGGTAGGTGTTGCCCAAGACGCCCGGATGCAACCGATGCCTCGGAAGTTTCGCTATATAGAGTTCATCGCCTACCAAGTGCCAGTAACGATCTCGGGCGAACTGGATGATACTGACAGATGGTGAGTGGTGCCCGAGAGAGGAGTCGAACCTCCACGCCTTGCGGCACACGGTCCTAAGCCGTGCGTGTCTGCCATTCCACCACTCGGGCTAGATTTCCTCTATCGTAGCACTCTGCTTGGGTTTTCTGTGGCGGTGATCGCGACCATTGCTCGGTCACGGGCCGCATGTCTCAGCGCAATCTTGCTGATGTGCTGGAGACCGCCGTTTACCAGTTCGTTAATGTCCTTCCTATTTTGACTTCCCTCCATGACGGAGCTAGGGTAAGCAGCCGCAACTTTGCCGGTTCGACTTGTTCACAGGAAGTGTTCCGATGAAAACGCATTTCTCCGAGAAACGGGTCGTAGTCCATCCGCGCGAGAACATTGCGCAAAATTCAAGCAATTCTTTTCGCAGCCGGCGCAGCTTCATCAGCAGCGCCGCCTGCGCCGCAGGCGCCATTGGACTGTCGCCGTTGCTGGGTTCCAGCGAGACAAAGGCCGAGGCGGCGACCGCATTCGGCCGGACACGGGCAGTTGAAGCGTTTGAGATCAGGCGAAATGCCGCTCTTGCCGAGTTCAACGCTCCAGCGGCCTTGCACACCAATAATGGCGACGAACAGCGATACAGCAACAAGATTGGCAACTACTCAAAGGGCCTTCCACACAATAGCCTTGGGGAGGTTGAATTAGCCCCCTACAACGGGTACCTGAATGCGATTCGAAGCGGTCAGCCTTCGGACTTCGAGAACATTACTCTGGGTGGCATTACCCGGCTCACTAACCCACAGGCCGGCGTGGCGTTCGGTCTGGAGGGCGCTGATTCGGGAAACTTATCCGAGCCACCATCCCCCGCGGTTGCCAGCCAGGAGCGTGCGGACGAAGCGGTGGAGAACTACTGGATGGCGCTCTTGCGCGACGTGCCGTTCACCGACTATCCCACCGATCCCATGGTTAGCCATGCGTGCTCTGAACTGAGCAACCTTTCGGCATTCACAGGGCCTCGCATTAATGGTCAGGTCACGCCACAAACCCTGTTTCGAGGTTTCACGGCGGGTGATGTAATTGGCCCGTATATCTCCCAATTCCTGCTGCAACAGGTTTCTTTCGGAGCCCTTCCGCTTCGTCAGCAGTACGCCACCTATCAGCCCAGTATGGACTACATGACTGATTTTCCATCCTGGCTTGCCGTACAGAACGGACGGGGGCCATTTGCACTGAACGCGATCGACCAGCAGTTGCGTTACTTGCGCAATGGCCGCGATGTTAGCGCCTGGGTCCACGTGGATCTCTTGTACCAGGCTTATTTCATGGCCATGCTGTGGTTACTCAGGAATGCGGGTTTCAACACTGGCAATCCCTACAACAGCTCACGTACCCAGGTCGGTTTTGGCACGTTCGGATCTCCACATATCAGTGCACTCATGACAGAGGTCTCCGAATACGCCCTGCGGGCGCAGTGGTTCCAGAAGTGGTGGGTGCATCGCGCCCTGCGGCCAGAAGCTTATGGCGGTCTTGTGCATAACATGAAAGCCGGCACGGCGCAGTATCCATTGCACGCGGATGTTCTGAATTCGCAAGCGGTAGCCGCGGTGTTTGTGAAGAATCGTGGCAGCTACCTTCTTCCCATGGCTTTTCCGGAAGGCTCGCCAACGCACCCCAGCTACGGTTCCGGACACGCTACAGTCGCCGGCGCCTGCGTAACCGCGTTGAAAGCATTCTTCAACACGGATAATGTGGTTTTTCCCGACCCGGTGGTTCCTACTGCAGATGGTCTCGCGCTGGAGTCCTACACAGGCGCGGATGCAGCGCAGATCACACTCACCGGCGAATTGAATAAGCTCGCCAGCAACATTGCTCAGGGGCGAAACATCGCCGGAGTACATTGGCGTTCGGATGCGACCCAGTCCATGCTGTTAGGGGAAGCCGTGGCCATCAGTATCCTGCGGGATCAAAAACGCTGCTACAACGAGTCTTTCGGCGGCTTCGCATTTACAAAATTCGACGGGACTGGAATCACTGTCTAGGAAACCATTTCCAGCGTCGTATTTTCAGTGGTTGCGGACTGAACGGCAAGTAAGCATTGATTTGACAAACAGCCTGCACAGAGAGCCGATCTTGCTTGAAAATTTCCCAAGCGGGAAAACCATGGGGGCGAGTCCTCCTTTCGCACCATAACTCCGAGGCTACTGGCACTGCGATTTATTTCCCGCCTCAAAGCTAACCTCTTTCCCTCCCTTCTCACTCCCGCTAAACTGATTGCCTTATGGCAATCCCGA
>DAIMDJ010000322.1:0-3700 GCA_036725905.1 Terriglobales bacterium | reverse complement strand
TTGGTTCTTCGGCCGGCCCACTCTGGAAGAACTCAGCCAGGATCTACGTGCGGTCCTCAAGAAATGCCGGCCGGACTGGGACATCACAACGCCCGAACTCAAAGCGGCGTGGGAGCAACGCCGCAAGGAACTCTTCTATCCGTACGGCAAAACGTACGTCCAAACTCTTGGGGAGCAGGATTAGGAAAGATCTGGTCATTGGCTGTTTAACGGCATCCACGAAAGGAGCGCGCCTACGTCAAACGGCTGGAAGGCGATCTCGAAAACGGATAGCTGTTTAAAACATCCCCGCTACACCAGTAACGCCCAATGTGGTCTGTTTATGAGATGAGTAGATGAGTTCTAATCGCCGGCGTGGCTCTCGCTAGGCACCAGCATAGGCGTCGCGCGTACACGCTGGCGTGACTGGTAGGCAAACGCATGCAGGATTCCGGTGACCGCGCCGTAGGTAGCCAAAATACCCAAGGTCATGGCGGTGATGACCGTGAACGACAGAATTAGAGCGCTTAGCAAACTTCCCAAGTTCGGCCCACTTCCCCAAGAGCTGCCGCAGCCGCATCTCCGGAAATCGGTCGCGTGATCGGTGGATCGCGCTGCGCGCCTTCACTTTACTCGCGTTGACGCTTGCTGCTGTTAGCAACTAAGATACGTGAGTAGAAGTGCGCAATCCCACTTTCCAACATTTCTGAGACGCCGTCCACGTTACGGAAGGACAGTTTCTAGAGCAGGATTACTGCAGTATTACTTCGGTTTTCGATGGCCATCACCAAGATCTCGGTGCGCGGGGCGCGCCAACACAATCTCAAAAATATCGACGTAGAAATTCCGCGCAACACCCTCACGGTAATCACCGGCCTGAGTGGATCGGGCAAGTCATCTCTTGCATTTGACACAATTTACGCCGAAGGCCAGCGGCGTTATGTGGAGACGTTGTCGGCCTATGCGCGGCAGTTCTTGGATCAGATGGAGCGCCCCGATGTCGACGCCATCGACGGCCTGAGCCCCTCAATTTCCATCGAGCAGAAGACCACCAGCCGCAGTCCGCGTTCGACAGTGGGAACCATTACAGAAATTTATGATTATCTTCGCCTCCTGTTCGCTTCTATTGGCGTGCCGCACTGTCCGAATTGCGGGCGGGCCATCACCAGGCAGTCGGCTGAGCAAATCGTCCAGCGGGTGATGGCCCTCACTCCCGAAGATCGGGTGATGATTCTGGCGCCAATTGTTCGCGGCCGCAAAGGCGAGTTCAAGAAAGAAATGGAGAAGCTGGTGGAGCACGGCTTCACGCGCGCGCGCGTAGACGGCGAACTGGTAAATCTGGAGGATGAAATCCAGCTGGACAAGCGGAAGAATCACACGATCGAAGTCGTGGTTGATCGCCTGCTGGTGAAGCCTGGAATCGAGCACCGCCTCGAGATGTCCGTCGGGCTGGCGATGAAATTGGCGGGCGGCTTGGTGCAGGTTGCCGTGGTTGGCGGTGAAGAGCAGCTTTATTCGGCTCGTCTCGCCTGCCCGGATTGCGGAATCAACGTGCCGCAACTGGAACCGCGATCCTTTTCTTTTAACAGCGCCTACGGCGCTTGCCCCGAGTGTCACGGGCTCGGCAGCAAGTACGATTTCGATCCAGCGAAGATGATCAATGATTGGTCCAAGCCGCTGCTCGAAGGCGGATTGGGTCCCGGCTCAGCCTCACAGAATTTGATCCATCAATTGCAGATCGTCGCTGCGGCCTATGGATTCGATCTGGCAACTCCGATCGAGAAACTTCCGGACAAAATTCAGAATCTGCTGTTTTATGGCGAGCAGGGAAAGGGTAGAACAGGCTTTCTGGGAATTTTCGGATACCTGAGGCAGACGCTCGAAGAATCGACTTCAGAAGGTTACCGCGACTGGTTGATGGAACACATGTCGCCGACAGAGTGCCCGGCGTGTCATGGCAAGCGTCTCCGCCCCGAGAGCCTGGCAGTAAAAGTGAATGGCATCTCCATCGCAGACTTCACTGCCTTGCCGGTATCTCGGGCGCTCGAAGTCGCAAGGAAGATAAAACTCACCGGGCGCGAGGAGATCATCGCCGGGCGCATTGTTCATGAGATTGTTGAGCGCCTGCAGTTTTTAGACGCAGTCGGCCTCGGCTACATTTCGCTTGCTCGTTCCGCGGCTACGCTCTCTGGTGGCGAAGGGCAGCGCATTCGGCTGGCAACGCAAATTGGGTCGAAGCTTCGCGGTGTCCTCTACGTGCTGGATGAGCCTTCAATCGGCTTGCATCATCGAGATAATGGTCGCCTGCTGAAGGCCTTAGAAGAACTGCGCGATCTGGGCAATACAGTCTTGGTCGTGGAGCACGACGAAGAGACCATCCGCCGGGCTGACTACGTGATTGATCTTGGCCCCGGTGCGGGACGCCATGGAGGCGCTCTGGTTGCGCACGGCACTCCTCAGGACATCGTCGAAGTCCCGGAATCGCTCACCGGCGCTTACATCTCTGGCAGGATGCACATTTCCATGCTGCCGGAACGGCGGCAGCCAAACGGCGCAGGCGTTAGCATCCTCGGAGCGCGCCAAAATAATCTGAAAAATCTAGATGTCACGTTCCCTCTGGGCGTGATGATCGTTGTCACGGGGGTTTCAGGCTCGGGCAAATCCACTCTGGTAAACGATATCTTGTACCGCGCGCTGGCCAAAAAGCTCTACCGCTCGCGCGAGGAACCCGGCGTGCATCGGACAATTTCCGGGGCGGAAAACATCGATAAAGTCATCCGCATTGACCAATCGCCGATCGGGCGCACTCCGCGCTCCAATCCCGCAACCTACACCGGGGTCTTCGCGCAGATTCGGGATCTTTACGCCATGCTGCCAGAGGCTCGCGAACGTGGATACAAGCCGGGGCGCTTCTCCTTCAACGTCTCCGGCGGACGCTGCGAAGCCTGCCAGGGCGAAGGCCAGCGGCGAATTGAGATGAATTTTCTGCCCGACGTGTATGTGCTCTGCGAGGTGTGTGGCGGCAAGCGCTACAACCAGGAAACGCTTGCAGTGAAATATAAAGGCTATTCGATCGCCGACTTGCTCGAAACTCCCGTTTCAGATGCGTTGCAGGTTCTGGAGAACATCCCGCAGGTAAAGCAGAAGCTGCAAACGCTGGTTGATGTTGGGTTGGGCTACATCCACCTCGGCCAATCGTCAGTCACGCTCTCAGGTGGCGAAGCGCAGCGCATAAAGCTCGCTCGCGAGCTGAGCAAGCGGCAAACTGGAAAAACTCTATACCTGCTTGACGAGCCCACCACCGGTCTGCACTTCGACGATGTCAAGAAACTGCTCGATGTCCTTCACCGGCTGACCGACCTCGGCAACTCCGTCATCATCATCGAACACAATCTCGATGTAATTCGCAATGCTGACTGGATCATCGATCTCGGCCCCGAAGGTGGCGAAGAAGGTGGACGCATCGTTGCCCAAGGCACGCCGGAACAGGTGGCGCGAAACAAGAAGTCCTACACCGGGCAGGCCTTGGCGTCGTATTTCAGTACAAACGGCAGGTCCGCGGAGCAACCCAAGGTATTTACGGCATAGCCGTCAGCGGAGGCTTCCAATAACTTTTCGGTAGTGTCCAGATTTAACCACGAAGGGCCACGAAGGAAACCCCTTAGAATTCAACCTTTGTGCAACTTCGTGTCCTTCGTGGTTCATGAAATTAGGACAGAAC
>DAIMDJ010000321.1:0-3723 GCA_036725905.1 Terriglobales bacterium | reverse complement strand
GTTGTCATGCAGGCGCACGCCACGGACGAACAAGTGCGCGCCGTTTGCCGCAAGATCGAATCCCTGGGATATCGGGCTCATCCCATGCCGGGCGCGCAGCGGACCGCGGTTTGCGTTACGGGAAACCGGGGCGAAGTCGAGGCCGGCACGCTGGAAGAAATGGCAGGCGTGCAGGAGCTGATTCGGGTCAGCAAGCCCTACAAGCTGGTTAGCCGCGACTTCAAAGAAGAGAACACCGTCATCACGTTCCCTGGCACCGATGCGGCGATTGGGGGGCCCGGGCTGGCGATCATCGCCGGGCCGTGCGCCATTGAGAGCCGCGAGCAGGCGTTTGCTGCCGCCGACCGTGTGTCCCGTGCCGGAGCGCAGTTCTTTCGCGGCGGAGCGTATAAGCCGCGCACCTCGCCATATTCATTTCAAGGCTTAGGTGAAGAAGGCCTGCAGATCATGGCCGAAGTGCGCGACAAATTCGGCATGAGGATCGTTACCGAAGCGATCGATAACGAGTCATTGGAATTGGTTGAGCAATATGCTGATGTCGTTCAGATCGGTGCCCGCAATATGCAGAATTTTTCCTTGCTGAAGCGCGCCGGCCGGTGCAAAAAACCTGTGATGGTGAAGCGCGGCATGTCCGCGACGCTCGAGGAATTTTTGATGGCCGCCGAATATGTAATGAGTGAAGGTAATTACAACGTGATTCTGTGCGAACGGGGCGTGCGGACGTTTGCCGATCACACGCGCAATACTTTGGACTTGAGCGTAGTTCCAGCAGTACAGCGGTTGAGCCACTTGCCGATCGTAGTCGATCCCAGCCACGGAACCGGGAAGCGAAACAAAGTAACTCCGCTCTCGCGCGCCGCAATTGCGGTTGGCGCTGATGGACTGATGGTAGAAGTCCATCCTGAGCCGGACAAGGCGCTCTCGGATGGCATGCAGTCACTTTATCCTGATCAGTTTGATGAGCTGATGGCGCAAGTGCGCCAGATCGCGCCCGTGGTGAGGAGGACAGTGGTGGCGATTGGAGCGCGAGAAAGCGCAGCGGTGGTCAGCAGCTAATCTTTGGGGAATTGGCGGCATTTCGCAATCGCAGGTTGAGATCAGCTTCCGCATCTATTGATCGGCATTGCTCTGATAAGCTTTCCTGTTTTGTAGGAACCCTCGCCTTGAGAAAGCTCCTCCTCACAGTTCTCGCAGTGCCTATCGCTGCGGCGCTCGGCTGGTGGTACTTCCATCAACGCGAACTGCCCAACTATGGTCCGTCCTACCGCGAGTACGCTTACATCACGAATGGAAAGAGCAACACGGTCAGCGTGATCGATCTGCGGACGTTTGAGCCGGTGAGAACGCTCAAGGCCGGAAGTGAGCCGACTGGGATCGCAGCGAACAGTAAGAAGAATGAGATTTACATCGTCAATACAGGTTCGAATAATGTAAGTGTCGTAGACGCCGAACGCAACGAAGTTGTTGCGGCGATCGGGGTGCATGGCAGGCCATATTTCATTGACGTTTCGCCCGACGGCAGAAGAGCCTATGTGGCAAACTCAGGTTCGAACAATGTGTCCGCGATCGATCTTGAGCACCGCGCAGTGATCGGTAACGTGCGGGTAGGGGTTTCCCCGGGGTTGGCGAGAGTTTCTCCTGATGGCACAACTGTAGTGGTCAGCAATCGGGGCGACAACACAGTGTCTTTGATCGATGCGAACAGCTTAAAGGTGCGGAGCACGATTCCGGCTTGCCAGCAACCAGAGGACATTGCGATTCTGCCGGACAGCTCAAAGGCATTTGTGGCTTGCAGTGGCTCGGGCCAGGTGGCTTCGATCGACTTGAAGAGCGACAAACTGCTGGCGCTCCTCGATGTTGGCGGAACACCGGTGAATTTGGTGGTGAAGCCTGACGGTGGAGAGTTAATCGTCAGCAATTTCGATTCGAACAATGTTTCCATCATTGAGACAACCACGAATGAGGTGAATGGAAGCTATCTGATCGGCACGCGGCCAGCGCGTGGGATTGTGAGCTCAGATAATTCGCGGTTATATGTGAGCAACTTCGGGTCGAATAGCGTTGCCGTGTACGACATTGATAACGGCAAGGTGATTGCGTCGGTGCCGGTGGGCAGCCATCCGGATGGGCTGGCGCTCTCGAAAAGCGAAAACTATTTGCTGGTGCTGAATTCGGCGTCAGGTGACATCACGGTGATTCAAAAACGCCAGCCGACGAAGCTTGAGCCTAGCGAGTACTCCCTGCTCACCATGATTCCGGTGGGCGTGCAGCCGAATAATATTGTGGTAAAGTCGTTTGTATTAACCAAGCCGCATCAGTGAGTTATACCAGCGTGCTGACCGGCATGAATTTCTGCACCCGATGGAAGCTGGGAATGCTGTTCGTATCCTTCAGTCGCATAACAGAGAGCACGATCAAAGAACTGGTCCAGCAATCGAAGTAGTTCTAATTCTCCATAAATCTCCACAGGGCTACGTAGGAATCCTTGCCGCTGCAGAAATTCCCAAAGATGTTCTTTGGTCAGCACGATGGCCCAGCAGAAATCGGCGAGGGAGACGCCCTGAGCTGCACGGCGTGCTCCGAGGTCGCGATAGCGAATCTCGACGTCGCTACCAGTCTTCGTGAGCAACCATTCCCCCAGATGTTCAAGTATTTCGTGGATGCGACTCCGCAGTTCTGCCTCGGGAACTTTTTGCATATCGCTGGTTCGGGCCGAGGCGCGCAATTTTTCGATCAATTCTTCCGCGAGACTATCGGCATGGCGTTCAATGAGGCGAACTAAACGCAGGGCAATCATAAAATCCTCAGGACACAATCAAAAACTTATGATCTCGTATCTGGAGATATCTACTTAGTTGGATGCAAAACATGAGATCACCGATGCGGCTTTGACGTGAGTGAATGGGCGGAAGTCCACATTGAGTAAGCCACGAAGGAACGCACATCGGATATTTTTTAGGCGTTGGCGCCGCAGCACTTCTTGTATTTCTTGCCGGAGCCGCAGGGACAAGGATCGTTGCGACCGATTTTCGCGGCGCCACGCACCACTTGCTGCACGGGTTGTAAATCGCCAGAGCCGGCCATGCGGGCCTGCTCCAACTCGCGGCGTTTCTTGCGCTGGAAGGCTTCCTCGAGATCGTCTACAGACGTAGCAATACTACGCGGCGGGCGGCGGCCGTTGCCGTCGGTGCCGCCTCCCGACCTAAGAACGGGAACGCCAGCTTCTGGTCCACCCTGGCCTTCGGGGCCGACGCTGGGCCGGCCCATGGTGCCTGAATCGCTGGGCCGCTCGAGAATCTGCATCAGGTAGAGATAGCGAACCGTCTCTTCCTGGAAGCGCTGCATCATCGCTTCGAACATGTCGAAGGATTCGCGCTTGTACTCGACTAGCGGATCATGCTGGCCATAGCCCCGGAGACCAATTCCCTCTTTCAAGTGATCCATTCCGAGGAGGTGGTCTTTCCATTGCGCGTCGAGCACGCTGAGCATGATCATGCGCTCGTGGTAGCGCATGGCATCAGGCCCAATTAGCTTTTCTTTTGCGTCGTAACGCTCTTTGAGCCTTTCAAAAATGGCGTCGCCCAGTTCCTGCCGATTCAACGTCTCAGGCTTGATGCCTTCGGCAAGAATGTCCACACCGAATCGAGTGAAGATCGCATCTTTCAGGCCCTTCAGATCCCAGTCTTCGGGATGAACCTTGGGCGGACAGTGCTGCTCGAGCAG
>DAIMDJ010000320.1:0-3729 GCA_036725905.1 Terriglobales bacterium | reverse complement strand
TAATTCTTCTTCTTGAAATAGAAGTCCCCCACTTCAATATCCTTTATTGCCTTGTGCGGATCCCAGGGATGAAACTCCTGCACATCATCGGGCGGCGTATCAGCTTCAACATCCTCCACGGCGGACGTGCTGTTGGGATGATCTTTGGCATCGTTTTTTGGAGGGCTTATATCAATGCGCGTGTCACGGCTTGAACTCTCGCCCGCCTCGCGGTCGCGATCCGAGCGCGGCGGCGCCTGGTTCTTGGGGGGATTGTCCGGCGGCTGCGATTCCTGCACCTGCGCGTTGCCTAAAGCAGTCAGACCTGCGCAAAGAAGCAAAAGAAACATCCAACGCTGCATACCGTTATTGTAACTCTGCGGAAAGTAGCGCCGGCGTCTCGCCGGCTTCCTCAGCGATTTCCTTTAACCGCCATCCCCGTCTATTCCTCGCCAGGCGCAGGTCTCCAGGATTCCTCACAGGACGGAAGCGGAGCGTGCAAGCCTGGATTACCGGGCTCTGGGAGCCATGTTCCGGAGCCCGGCGGAATTTCCGGCTACGAAAAAAATCAGGCTGCCCAAAACGGGCAGCCTGTGTTGGCGAAGTCCTCCGGGGAGGAGGGTAAACTTTTTTACTCGGACGGCGGCGGTGCCGTGGCCGGAGCCTGTTGCTGAGCGGGCGTCGAACCTTCCGCCGTGTTGGTCATCAGGCGTACGTCGACGCGGCGGTTTTTCGCGCGGCCTTCGCGGCTCTTGTTGTCCTCAACTGGCTTGTCCTTGCCAAGGCCGACCAAATAGATTTTGTGAGCGGGAATGTTGTGCTTCGAAGCCAGGTACTGGATGACCGAGTCCGCGCGCCGCTCGCTCAGACCGTAGTTGTACTCGGCGCTGCCGACCGAATCCGTGCCGCCTTCCACCGTGATGATGAAGCCTTTCGCGTTCGGCACGTCGGTCGCAAGCTGGTCGAGCGCTTCCTGGGCCTTCTTGGTCAGATTATCTTTGTCAAAGCCGAAGTGAACCGCGGTCTCGGTGACGATGCGATAATTGTCCAGGTTGGCGACAGCGTTCTGCAGCACGTCAACGCGATGCACAGCGTTATCAGCCTGCGTCTGCGCCTGCGAAGCCTGTTGCGCCGCAGTCTGCGTCTTCTGCTCAACCTCGGCAGTCTTCGAATTCACCTGCTGGATTGCGGCCTGCGCCCGCGCATCCACGTCTTTGATGTCGCGACTGTTCTTGGCCGTGAGATCATCCAGCTCATTGGTCTTATTGATCAGCGGCGTGGTCTGCTGCTTGACATAGTTCTTGCTGGAGCAGCCGACACCGGCCGCCATACTTAGCACCAGCAGAAAAGTTAACGAAGTGCGATTCATCTTGGGAGAGCTCCTTCCTCTCTAGCTCACGAATTCTAAAGTGAAACCTACCAAAATCCTGGGTCTTGCAATCCCTGAGTCGGGGGTGGGCTACTTGCGTCCCGCATGCTACCAGAGCACGGATGATGCCAAGTAAGGAGCTCTAGGGACTTGGCAGTAAATAGCTTAGTTTCAATTGCTTACATCAGTTTCCAGGCTGACTGCATCACCAAGGACCAGCAACTATCGAGCAAACCAGATATTGACAGAGGAAATTTTATACGGTTCCTTTCGGTGCCAATCATATCGAGCCCGCCGTTGCGCACGCGTAGGCGTTAAGCAGAGCCCAGTCGCAGGTTGCATTGTGAAGTTCTAATAGAATGGAACTACACCGGACAGCATGGACCTGCAGGCCAAAATCCGGACCATCCCCACCTCCGCTGGCGTGTATCTGTATAAGAACGCGGAAGGCGAAATCATCTATGTCGGCAAGGCCAAGAACCTGCGCAGCCGGGTCGCCTCTTACTTTCATGAAGGACGGATCGCAGATGCCAAAACCGGCACGCTGGTCCGCGAGGCCGTCGATGTCGACTACATCGTTGTCGCAAACAACAAAGAGGCACTGGCTCTCGAGAACCACCTCATCAAGCAGAAGAAGCCGCGATTTAACATTCTTCTGCGTGACGACAAGACCTATCCATACGTGAAGCTCACGTTGGGCGAGCGCTTTCCGCGAGTCTACGTCACCCGCCGCTTGAGGAAAGATGGCAGCTCGTACTACGGTCCGTATTTCCCTGCCAATCTCGCCTACCGCATCGTGGATTTAATTCACCGCCACTTCTTAATCCCCTCCTGCAAGGTAGATCTCAACCGCTTTCACCCGCGCCCCTGCTTGCAGTACTACATCGGCCGGTGCCTGGGTCCTTGTGTGGAAGGGCTCACCACGCCCGAGGCTTACCAGGAAGCTGTCCGCGATGTGAAGCTTTTCCTCGAAGGCCGGCCGACCGACTTGTCACGTTCTCTGCGGGAACGCATGGAAAAAGCCGCCCAGGCGCAAGAGTACGAGCGCGCGGCCAAGTACCGCGACCTGATCTCGACAGTTGAGCAGCTTCAGGAAAAACAGCGCATTGCAGCCGTGGAAGGGGATGACGCCGATGTATTCGGCTATCACTACGAAAACGAGATGTTGGCGGTAAATCTGTTTCACATGCGCGGAGGACGTGTGCTGGATCGCCGCGAATTCTTCTGGGAAGAATTGCCGGAATTGGAGTCCACCTCAGACCACGTAGGGGCGGGTGCCCCCACCCGCCCGGCCGAGCGAAGCCCAGCAGTTTCCGAACCCGATGCCGAATTGTGGACAGGCAAGGACGCCCGTCACTCCATCGATTTACCTGGCTCGCGACCAGACTCCTTTCATCCTGGCGAATTTCTTTCCGCTCTGCTCAAGCAGCTGTACATTGGCCAGCCATACGTCCCACGAAACATCTACGTGCCGATTGATTTTGAAGATCGAGACTCTCTCGAGGATCTTCTCTCAGACCAACTCGCGGCCGGGGGCGGCCGTGCCACACGCGTCAATATTCTGGTTCCGCAGCGCGGCGACAAGCGCTCGCTCATTGATCTCGCCGGAAACAACGCAAAACAGTCCTACGATCAGCGCTTCCGTGTCATGAAGCCGAATGCGAAGGCGATTCAGGAAGCGCTACAAGATGCACTAGGATTGCCAGAGATCCCGCGCCGCATCGAGTGTTTCGATATTTCACACATCCAGGGCGCGGAGACGGTTGCCTCAATGGTTGTCTGGGAAGATGGCCAGATGAAGAAATCCGACTACCGCAAATTCATCATCCGCAGCGTGGATGGAGTGGACGATTTCGCCTCAATGCGCGAAGTCGTCACGCGGCGATACAAGCGACTGCGCGATGAAAAGAAAAACATGCCGAGCCTGGTGCTAATCGATGGCGGCCTGGGCCAGCTTCATGCAGCAGCCGAAGCACTGGAGTCACTTGAAATCATCAACCAGCCTTTAGCCGCAATTGCCAAGCGCGAAGAAATCATCTATGTCTGCGGCCAGGAAGATGACCCTGTCGCCCTCGATCACCACTCGCCCGTTTTGCACTTGATACAGCTCATCCGCGATGAAGCTCACCGCTTCGCCGTGACCTTCCACCGCAAACGCCGCCAGATGCGCGACCGCTCCACCGAGCTGCGCGAAATCCCTGGAGTAGGCGAGAGTACAACCCGCCGCTTGCTCGAACACTTTGGCAGCGTGCAGGCAGTAAAGCAGGCCGATGCTGCCGCGCTCTCGTCAGTCGTGACTCGGAGCCAAGCGGATGCCATCTTGAATTACTTTCGGCAATAACCTGTCCGTTCCTGAGCCGTGCAGGAGAACCGCAATTGTC
>DAIMDJ010000319.1:0-3747 GCA_036725905.1 Terriglobales bacterium | reverse complement strand
CGGAAGCTTTTGTCGCTGACTGCGCGACCGGTTGTGCCGGTGCGTGGGTTGCAGGCGCACCCGAGGGTGTTCTTGCTTCGAACGCAAGGAAAACGGAGATGATGACCAGCGCGGCTGCAGCAGCAAGGACGAGCCGCAGATGCTCCCGAACCCAGGAAGTTGATGTAATCAGCGGGATCTCGAAAGAGGGCTCGGGCTGCGCGACTGCGGACTGAGTAACGGCGGTGATTCCCGCAGTAACGCGAGACGCGCCGCCCACTGCAATTACCGCCGCCTCCGCGAGGTGGCGAAGGAGCACGTGGTCATCTGCGCTGAAGGCATTGGGCTGAGGGGAGAAAAGCTCCAGCAGACCGACGATGGAATCATCTACTTGAATCGGAATCGCAATAATGGAGCGTATCCCCAGAGCGCGGCAGCTCTCTTGATCTACGCGCGGATCGGATTCACAGTCGTCACAGCGCAGCAATCTTCCCGCGCGAACACACTCGCCCGAGAATCCTGAACCCACCTGGAGGCGGGCGCCAAGCGGCGGTGCATCGTCGCCAGCCCGAGCTAAGCAAGTCATTTCCGCACCACGGGAGAGTGCGATGGCAGCCCCGCTGGCACGCAGGAAACCGAGAGATCGTTCAGCGATCAGTTGCAGCGCGGCGTCGAGATTCGGCCCTATTGCCTCGACCTCGCGCTTGACTGCCGTAAGGGCTGTCAGAATCGAGCTGTAGTCTGGGACGGCGCGTTCGCTTTCGAATTCTGCTGGAACTTGACCATCGTCCGGTGGATCCACGGCAGATTCCGTCTGGTGCGATTGTCGATAATCACAACCGGTGAGCGCGTTTACAAACAGCCATTGCTTTAATTGCTGGAGGGAAGCTTCGGGCATCGCCGGAAAGCGGATTCCCACTCTTCCAGAAGGATCTGTCCAGACGACCTGACCAGACGTGTGAATGTAGGCTTTGGTTTCGGAGAGATCGAGGCACAGATTCAGATTGGTGTCGACCTCCAGAGGAGATGAAGTCTGAATCAACATGCCATCTTCGCTGATGTCGAGAATTTCGCTGAGATCGAGAATCATTCCGGTGTCGGAGCTGTCCACGCTGCTGTAGGCAGGAATGTGGACTCTATGGCGCACACGGCGGCGGCGTTCGTTCGGGGAAGGCGTCTGTGGCGGGGTTTCAGCCGTTTTGGCCCCGGCGGGATGCATTTCGATCTGCTCCATATTACCCCAGCTTGGGCTTCGGCGGATGCCTCAAAAACGAAGCAGGTCCAGGAATGTCCTGGTTTGCCACTACGCGGAGTTGCGGGCTGGCCGGTCGTTAGATAGACGCGACATCGCTGCAACCATCACGCTGGAGAGCATCTGCATGGTGGCAACGTCTCGGCCATCAAAGGCGTGCGGTGCCGAAGAGAGGACTTCGAACACACCGAGCGTCCGTCGGAAATGGCACAGCGGAGCCGCGAGGATGGAACGTACTCCGAGCCGGCGGCAACTCGAGAGATCGACACACGGGTTTCTATCAGCGTCGTTGCAAAGCACAACTTCCCCCGTGCGGACGCAGTCGGCGGAGATCCCGGAATCGGTCTGAAGGCGCACTCCAAGATCGGGAGCGGTACGACCGGTGCGGGCGCGGCAGACGATTTCATTCCCCTTTCGCAAAGCGATTGCAGCTCCCGTTGCGCCGGTGAGAGCTTGCGCGCGTTCAGCAATCATGCTGATCGCCGGCTCGAGATCGATTTCTGCCGGGTGGATTTCGGAGTTAGGGCCGCAGGCTGGAGCGCCGGGCAGTGCGCGCGATGTGCCTCTTGCCCGGATGTGATGACGGCTGGGAGCAAGGCTCGCGAATGACGCCGGCACACCATTCCCTGAAGCCGCACATGATTCGGAAACGGTGCGCAGCAGATCGCGGACCAGACGATTAAGTTCGGCATCTGCGATCACGTTCGCAATCTGCTGGCCGCGCAACGATCCGCCCAGCACGCGAGACAAACTGAGCACCGCTTGGCTGCCGCACGCCAGGCAGGCGGGAGTATTATTTTCGCTGATCAACTCGCACTGCACGCAGAAAACTGCGCTCTGTAAGGCGAGAAAATTAATATCCTGCAACTTGACCCAACCCATCTAGCGGAACTGCCTCCGGCAGAAAGAGAAGAACTAGAAAACTAAATGGAGGCGGGATGCGGTAAAAGTGTCATGATTGGTTCCAATTGTGGGAAGCTGCGCCGCTCAACCTGCTTGGGCTGCGACGAACTCCGGCCCTGATTTGAGAACAGGAATTTCTTCGACCACCGGAATCATCATGCGATCAATTGCATCAGCCAGGGCGACCGGAAAGATAGATGTCAGAAGATTTATGTCGAGCTGTAAGTCACGTTGTGTGTACAGGCGGTAAATTATCATGGAACCACGCTGGCGATTGTTGGCAGCGACAAGATCAAGCGTCAGGCTCCATGCGGTTACTATTTCGTGCGCGAAGTGGCTGCCGGGTTTTTTCCAGCGGAGGGCGGGGCCACTGCGCGAGTTCTCTTGCGCTACATGGATGTTAGCGGCTTCTGAGGTTTGAGGGTAAGAACGCAGCTCGAAACCATCGAAATCATTTGTGCTAAAGGCGGCCACAAGAATCCGGTAGACCTGCTGGTAATCCGACGCTACTTTCAACTCTTCGGTGGCGCGGCGGATCGCGAGATTATTAACGAAAATCTGGCGCTGCTCAAACGTGCGCTGAGCAACGCGCCGCAATTCGCCAAATTCCAGATAGTTGAGATGCTGAACGCCAATCCACACTCCGGTTCCAAGCACGGCCAGCACCAGCCCGAGAGTGCTCCCTGTGGGCCACAGCAAGAAAAGGCTGAGCAGAGCGAACACCGCCGAGACTGCGTACAGTATGATCACCACCTGGCGATGAGAAAGTCCGCGCTGCAACAGCTTGTGATGAATGTGTTCGCGATCGGCGGTGAATACCGGGCGTCCGCTGATAAGACGGCGCGCTACTGAGAGTGCGGTTTCCAGAATTGGCAATCCAAATGAAACCACCGGAATGGCCACTGCGATTATGGTCGGCGCCTTCTGTGCGCCTTGCAGCGCAAGAGCGCTCAGCATGAATCCGATGAAGAGGCTGCCGCAGTCCCCCAGGAAGATAGTGGCGGGATTGAAATTAAAGCGAAGAAAGCCGAGGATGGCGCCCGCCAATGCCAAAGTGATCAGCGAGACCAGCGGCGAACCTCCCAGAAGCGCGACCACAAACACGACCAAAGTGGAAAACAGCGCCGAGCCGGCAGCCAGCCCGTCGAGGCCGTCAATCAGATTGAATGCGTTCGTGATTGCTAGTACCCACAGCATCGTAAGCGGCAGACCGACGAACCATGAGAACTGATGTCCGCCGAATAGGACCGGGAGATCGAGGATTCTCAGACCGCCGGCAAAGAGCAGGGCACCGGCGATGGCTTGAACTGTGAATTTCAGGTACGGGCTGGCGTCGCGAACATCATCGTACGCCCCGAGCAAAAAGATCAGCAGACCGGGACCCAGGATCGTCGCCAGGGTTGCGGTTGATCCTCCAACATTGCGGCCCGGCCGCGTCAGACTGATCAGCAGCGCGATTCCAAGGCTCAGAAAAAAAGATATGAAGATTGCGACGCCGCCCAGGCGTGGAAGTGGGATGACATGGAGATGCCGGTCTTGTGCTGGTGGAGCAACCCAGCCCTTGGCGTTAGCCAAATCCCGGACATACTTTGTTAGTACGAAGGAAAGTATCA
>DAIMDJ010000318.1:0-3779 GCA_036725905.1 Terriglobales bacterium | reverse complement strand
ACAATTTCGCGCATACGGCGCCGAAGACGATTGCGAACAACTGCTCCTCCGACATGGCGCGAAGTAACAACGCCTACGCGGCATGGGCCGGAATTCTCTACTGGCACCACATTGAGCATTAGCAGTTTGCCGCGCCGGGCAAGGCCGTCTCTTTTCACGCGCTTGTATTCTGAGGCCTTTGTCAGGCGCCGGTCTTTTGAAAAGGAGAAAGAATCTGCCGGCGTCATGTCGTTGCCTATATTCCTAGCCAACCCGAGAGCGCGGTTTCAACAAGCACTTCCTGGCGGCACGACGACCTCGCGGCGAACGGGGCGGCCAGGAATTAAGAATTTTGTGAGCAGATCATGCTCTCTCACGCCGCGACGGTACAACAGAAGTCTTCCCCCGGAAGTGTCCGGAAGAAGACTTCTCGAGAAAAAGAACTGCCGCAGACTTTACGAACTGGGCGGTGACTCAGTGGTTGCAGCGGGAGATTCCGTTGTCGCAGCAGGAGATTCCGTTGTCGCAGCCGGACTGTACGCTCCAGCAGCTGACGGCGGACTTGTCGCGGCTGGAGTTGCCGCCGGTTCAGTTGTCTCGGTCTTTTGCTCGCACGCCGTAAGGAGTGCGGCACCGGCCAGGATGCAGATATATTTTTTCATAGTGCTAGTTCGAAACCGCACATTGCTGTAATTGAAGAATTGGAGCAAGGCAGTTTTTTGAGCGGCCTCGGAATGTTTTTACGCGTCAGATGTTTGATACACGTGTACTTACAGCGGCGGCTTGTGCGTGAGGCCATGCGCTTCCGCTACCGCCTGACAAGTCAGCTGGCCATCCCGAGTGTTGATCCCGCCGATCAGCGCCGGTTGTTTTTTGCAGGCGCCCTCAAGACCAAAATCGGCAAGTAGCTCCACATAACGATAGGTCACATTGGTCAGAGCCTGCGTAGCTGTCCGCGCGTACGCTGCCGGCATATTTGCGACGCAGTAATGCGTAACACCGTCCTCAACGTAAACTGGATTGAGGTGCGTAGTGGGTCGCGATGTCTCCGCACAGCCGCCTTGATCAATGGAGATATCCACCAGAACGCTGCCCGGCTTCATCTTTCTTAGCATTGAACGGGTGATTAACTTTGGAGCCTTTGCTCCCGGCAGGAGCACAGCGCCAATCAGCAAATCGCAATCCGGCATCAGCTCGTCCAAGTTCGCCTCATTCGAATAGAGCGTGTTTGTATTTCCCATTGTCAGATCGAGGTAGCGCAAACGTTCGAGATCCACATCGAGTATGGTTACGTCCGCACCAAGACCCGTGGCCATGCGGGCTGCATTAACGCCTGATGTGCCGCCGCCAACTACAACTACGCGGCCGGGTAAAACCCCGGGGACACCGCCCAGTAAAACTCCGCTGCCACCGTTATACTTGGCCAGAAAGTTAGCGCCCATCACCACCGACATCCGACCAGCGATCTCGCTCATCGGTTCCAACAGTGGCAAACGATTGTTAACCTGGATTGTCTCGTATGCGACCGCGGTGACGCCCGATTTCAGCAATGCCTCCGTGAGAGGCTTGCTCGCAGCCAGATGCAAATACGTGAACAAGATCTGGCCTTTGTGCAAAAGCGAGAACTCGGCCTCGAGCGGTTCCTTCACTTTGACAATCATGTCGGCGCGCGAGAAAACCTCTTTGGCGTTATCGACAATCTCTGCGCCGGATTTGACGTATTCTTCGTCGGGGTAACCAGACCCGATCCCGGCATTCTTTTCCACCAGCACGGAATGACCGCGCCTGGTGAGCTGACTTGCAGCTGACGGCAACAGGGCGACGCGTTGCTCCTGTTCCTTGATTTCTTTCGGCACACCGATGGTCATGGCGGAGAGTGAGAAGTGATTAGTGAGAAGTGAGACGTAGAATCAAGCTAAATCACTTCTCACGTCCCGGCTTTCCTGCTTCTCAATCAATTCAGCGACGGATCGTCGGGTGCTGCGGCAAGCATTTTATACCATGGTCCCAAGCTGCGCATGATGTCGAACCAGAGGTTTGGCAGGCGATCAAGCTTTAGCAATGAACGATTGGCTTTTTGAAGCAACCAGGCCTTCTGCCTCACTTCGCTTTCAAGCTGACCCGCTCCCCAGCCCGCATAGCCGACAAACGCACAAATCGTAACGAGGTCTTTCTTGCCCGGTGCGGCGCTGGGTTGTGTCAAAGCGACGTTGTGGCTAAGCATAACGCCGTCACCCTTTTTCCATTCGAACGCTGCAAACATTAGTTGGTCTTTTCCTACTGGGCCGCCGAGGAACACGGGCACGTCCGCGAGGCCTGTCGGCGGCGTGTCGGTCACGAGATCGGCCACTTGTCTGTCAAGCGGGCGATTAATGATCACACCCAGAGCACCCTCGCTTGGGTCATGCTCGGAAATGAAAAGCACGGTGCGCCGGAAATTCGGATCGAGCATATTCGGATGAGCGACCAGCAATGAACCGGCGAGGCTGGGCGAGGATGGCTCCTCATCCAAGTTACGCATACAAAACTAGAAACCGCGACATGCGCTTCTGCAACCCCCGCTCTTTACCGGACCGTAGGGGCTGCCGGGGCACGCATAAATTTTTGTGCAAAATCTTGTTGCCATTAGCGCGAAGCTCGTTTACTAGCCTCGAAGTTTTCTACGATTGTTCTGGGGGGAACAGCCGCCCTTCACGCCCATCGGGTGTGGGGGGCGGTACTTTTTTGATGGCGAAACTCTGGTCTCTTACGCGTGCTCAATTAAAGTTTCGCCGACAGAAAACGCCCCACGCTCAACGCTCAACGTCCAACGCCCAATGTCGAAATCAGCAGTCGCGAGCCGAATGTCATGGCCAGTTGCGTTTACGCTGATCGCACTGCTCATCGCTGTAGTCGTGTTGATAATTTTTTTGCGCCTGGAAAGCTGGCCAGCGCGCACTGCGCGGCAAAGCACCGCCGAACTCGAGAGATTGGGGAAAGATGTGCGCGCTGCGTTCATCGACGTCGCGCACTTGCAGCCACGCATTACCATCAACAACCGCGTCTACATGGAACAAACTACGCCCGTAAGCGAGTTGGTCGTCCTATCAAGACGCATCGAAGTCGAACACGAACTGCTCCATACCTGGGTCGGCAGCTCGAAGCGCGTGAAATTACATGGCACTTTCAACGCCAAAGCCGGATTCGATCTGCAACAGGATCTCTCGATCGATATTCGCCCTGACGAAATTATTGTTCAGCTTCCACATGCTCAAATTCTCAGTGTTGAGCAGGAGCAGGTAGACGTCCTCGAATTTGAAAATGGTCTGTGGAACCGAATTTCCGGGCAGGATCTTCAAAGCGAATTGTCGATCCTGCCTCAGCTAGCCTCAGAAAAAGCGGCAGAAAGCGGCTTGCCCGCTGAAGCAGAGCGTACACTGCAGCGACAACTCGGCGAACGAATTCATCCGTCGCAGCCATTGCATTTGGTTTTCAAAGACGGAAAGAAACGTGAATAGTGCCGAGTGCTCAGTGAACGGTGAACAGCGCTCGATCGGGACACGCACTCTTGACAGCCAATCGCCGATCACTGGTCACTGATCATCTGCCCTTGTTTCATCCGATGCCGTCAAAGAATCGCTTATTTCTCCTGAGCGGGCTGGTCGTGCTCGTGGTGGTTTTAGCGATCGCATTTGCGCCATTTGCCGTTTCCAATGGCATTCGCTTGTGGATCTCATGGGCCGCAAAGCAGGAAGGCTTCATCGCTACCATCGACCAAATCGATGCGTCATTTCTCCGTCCGGTTGTAATTCGGCAGCTTC
>DAIMDJ010000317.1:1424-3797 GCA_036725905.1 Terriglobales bacterium | reverse complement strand
CACGCCTCCGGCGTCCTTGGCCGCAACGGACGCGGCACCATTGACCACTTCAAAGTTCACGGCCGCGTAGATATTCAGGTAGGAACTTTATCCAAGGCGATCGGCGCGCTAGGAGGATATGTCTGCGGCTCACGCGACCTCATCGATTTTCTATATCATCGCGCCCGGCCATTTCTTTTTTCGACTTCGCATCCGCCCTCAGTCGCGGCCACCTGCATTGCCGCTTTCGAAGTTCTAGAAAACGAGCCCGAGCGCATTGAAAAACTCTGGGAGAACACGCGTTTCTGGAAAAAAGAACTCGGCCTGCTGGGATTCGACATCGGCGGCCGCACCACTCCCGCCAGTGAAACTCCGATCACGCCCATCATCATCGGCGATGGCAAGCTGACCATGGATTTTTCTCGTGAATTGTTCAAAGAAGGCGTAATGGGAACGGGTATTGCATTCCCCACCGTCCCTGAAGGCAAAGCCCGCATCCGAACAATCATGACCGCAACGCACACGAAAGATGAGTTGCAGCAGGCGCTGGAGGTGCTGAAGCGGGTGGGGAAGAGGATGGGGATCGTGTCGTAATGAGAGCTAGGGTTCCAGTCTGAGCTCAATGGAAAAACAGCGACATAGGATCTGAACGATATTGGTTGCCTTTTGTATCTTCCACAATGAAGCGTACTTCGATGGCCTCAGACTTTCGGAGATCCTCGGGAGCGGGACTTCCGCACGGTGGTTCAGAAATCATCGTCCTTCCAAGGCAATGCCAGGTCATCGTACGCAATGACGATATTGGGCTCGCGGGGGGTCGTTCGTGATAGCTAGCTCAGGGGAGTCGTTCATGATAGCTATCTCTAATAGTCTCGGGAATAGAAAAAGTAGTCAGTCCATTGGGAAAACTTGCGACTCTGTCAGAGAAGGAATCACCGACTTGGCGAACGGATAGTACCACTTGTTATCTCGAAACCATGAGAACACGGCCCAATCAGAGCTGCCAAAGGCACGGAAAAATCCTTGAGACTGTAACGCTCACGCCCGGCTCCATCGCAGAGGCTCGATCTCGAATCGCTAGTTTTTTGGCAGCGTGCTAGGCTTGAAGTGCTGTCTGTAGCGCCTGGGGATCTCGGGCATATGCTTGCGCGGTTTCGGGGTCTATCATACCCGAGCGGACCAGCTTCTCGATCTCTCCGTCAAAATGCTGCATACCATCGGCTGCGCCGTTTTTTACGGCCTCAAGTAGCGAGCGTCCTGAGCGGTCATCGCACTCGATGTACTGCGCGGTGCGCGGATTCGCTTTGAATATCTCGATAATGGCTGTGCGCTCACCATTACGACGGGGGATGAGCTGCTGCGAGATGACGTAACGCAGGGTTTTGGCCAAGCGTCCGCGGATTGAGCTTTGTTCGGCGGTTGAAAATGCGCTCACGATGCGCTCGACGGTGTTGGCAATATCGAGGCTATTCAGGGTAGAAAGGATTAGGTGCCCGGTTTCCGCCGCCTCCAGCACCATTTCCATGGTTTCGCGGTCGCGCAACTCACCGACAAAAATCACCTTCGGCGCCTGCCGGAGCGCGGCGCGCAGGGCAAGAGCGAAGCTCGGCGTATCGCTGTGCAATTCTCGCTGATGGATGGTAGCGGACTTGTGGTTGTGCAGGAACTCGATGGGATCTTCGATGGTGATGATGTGGCAGGTCTGCTGCTCGTTAATTTTATCGAGCAGAGTCGCCAGAGTGGATGACTTGCCCGATCCGCGGGCGCCCGTCACCAGCACGATGCCATCGCGAAGATTGGCAATCTCTCCTAACTGTGGCGGCAGACCTAAAGAAGCGAAGCTGGGCAGAGTGGTGGGAATGACGCGCATCACCACGGCACAACTTCCGCGCTGAATAAAAACGTTGACTCGGAAGCGGGCGACTCCCGGCAGGCCAAAGGAAATATCGCACGAGCCCTGTTCCCGCAGCATGGTAATTGCCTGCTTGTTGTTTCCAATTAAGTCAGAGGCGACGCGGCGAGTATCGTCGGCGGTGAGTGAGCGTAGGCCGGAAGCATCTACTGAAACTAATTGCCCGTGAATTTCTACCTGGGGCGGGCGGCCAGGCGAGAAGATGAGGTCACTCACCTGGCTATTGACGCGCAACATGGCAACCAGCAGAGCATGCGTGCCCGCCTGCGCCGCGCCGGATGTGCCGTCCAGCTTGACGCCGTCTAGCTTGACATGGATCGGTGCTGTGCCAGGTGTTGCCACTCAATGCCTCGGGGGGAGGACTGCGCGATGGGGAAGGCTGTTCGGGTGCGTGTTGCCAGTTCTTCGTGAAAGATCACTGTAGCGGAAAGGAAGCTTCGGTTCCACGAAGAACGACATGGGCATGGACCTTCGTAATGTCT
>DAIMDJ010000317.1:0-1324 GCA_036725905.1 Terriglobales bacterium | reverse complement strand
GCGAACGGGCCATTCGGCTGCAATTCCAAATATTTGTTCAAAGCTTCTTCGGTGCCAGGAGCAGGTATGACCTTGCCGTTCTTATCGGTGGTTTCTTTGGCGATCAGGTTCACGCCTTTCTGGTAGTACGCCTCAGCTTTATTGGGGTCGGCGGCAATGGCTTTATCAAAAGAAGCAATCGCTTGGTCGGCTTTGCCGGCGTTGGTGAGTACCGCGCCTTGGTTGTAATAGAACTGGGCAGCCCCGGCCGGATACAACTGCGCAGCTTGATCGTAGGCCTTTACGGCTTCCTCGACCTTGCCGATTTTGGACTCGGCCTGTGCCAGGTTGTTGTAGTAAGAGGCGAGGGCCCTGAGGTCGTCTGGTTTTTTCTGGGGCTCGGCATCGACCGCTTTCTGTTTGATGTCAACTGCTTTCTGATAATCGCTCACGGCCTCGGTGTACCGCCTCGTTTTCTCAGCCGGGTCGGTCTGCTTCGGAGCTGAACCGACGTAGGCATCGCCGAGCCGCGCCCAGAGCAGATCGCGCGAGGCATCCACCTGCGTGGCCTGGTTCAGAGTGTTGATGGCCGAATCGAAATCCTGGGCCTGCATGGACTGGTTGGCAGCCTGGAGCTTTTCATTCAGCGACTTGACTGTGGTGACCTCCTTGGCCTGTTTCTCCTGTGCCTCCTGCATCTGCTTCAGTTGTTCTTGGTTGATTCCCTTTTGCTTGGCCGCCTCGGCTTGCGACTGCTTCTCATCGAAGTCGAGGGTGTTCTCATCTACTTTCACGCTGTAGCCATTGACCGAGTCCAGTTGCTTGCCATCCTGCAGCAGCGTGACTTTATATTTTCCCGGCTCGATT
Organism: Terriglobales bacterium; assembly: GCA_036725905.1. GTDB lineage: Bacteria > Acidobacteriota > Terriglobia > Terriglobales > Acidobacteriaceae > QIAB01. Next base: position 478 of record DAIMDJ010000317.1, on the reverse strand, counting down.
CCCAGAGAAAAATACTCGCCCTTCTTGTTGGTCTTCAGCGTGTACTTACGGCCGTTGTCGGTGTTGTACCACTCGACTGTCGCCCCGGCGATGGGATTGCCCTGCATATCTTTGGCGACTCCTTTGACTGTGCCCGTGGCCTGGGCGAAGGCGGTAGGAATGCCCAGTGCCGCCAGCATAGCGATCAGTACCAGCACCACAGAATGCTTCTTCATGTTTTGGCCTCCAAACGATTGTCGATTGCTCGATTTTCAATTGACGATTCTTTTGAAAGCATGCGAAAACAGATTGAATAGGCAATTGAAAATCGGCAATTCTCAAATTCTGTTTGCGGTCTCGACGTACGGAATAGGATCCGCAGCTCCCGCTTGCTCAAAAGCGCGGAGCCGCAACACGCAACTGTCGCATACGCCGCAAGCAGCGTCTTCCCGGCTATAACAAGACCACGTTAAATCGAAGGGCGCGCCTAATTCAAGGC
>DAIMDJ010000316.1:0-3800 GCA_036725905.1 Terriglobales bacterium | reverse complement strand
CCATCGCCTCGGCACCACACTCTCCACATTGTTGGCCGATCCGCAACTCCGCGAGGACATCGGGCGTCATGCCCGCCGAACTATCCTGCAATCCCTCACCCTGGCACATCAGGCCAAGCGGCTCGAGCAGATTTACCGAGGGTCCCTGACGTGAGGCGCCGCCTGACGATCACCACCGAAATCATCGCGCCTTATCGCATTCCGGTTTTCAATGCGCTTGCCGAACATCCAGAAATCGATTTGCATGTCATCTTTCTCGCCGAAACCGATCCCACGCAACGCCAATGGCTCGTCTATAAAAATGAAATCAGGTTTTCTTATGAAGTTTTGCCCTCCTGGCGGCGAAGAATGCGTAAGCAGAGTCTTCTGGTTAACTGGGGTGTGACTGCAGCTCTGCGCAGAGCGGCGCCGGAGGTAATTGTCTGCGGCGGCTACAACTATGTTGCCTCCTGGCGCGCGCTTTCATGGGCCCGGGACAATGAAATCCCATTTCTACTTTGGGTGGAAAGCACTGCCAAGGATCAGCGCTATAACAGCATCCGGATCGAAGCGCTAAAGAGAAAATTCATCCAGCAATGCACTGCTTTCATTGTGCCGGGACGGGCTTCGCTGGAATACGTGAGGGAATATTGCGTCTCCGCGCAACAGATCTTTGTTGCTCCGAACGCAGTCGATACGCATTTCTTTGCCCGACATTCAGAAAAGGTCCGGCATGACCCAGATACTCACCGCACAATACTAGACGTACCTGCACGTTTCTTCTTGTTCGCAGGCAGACTGGTCCCGGAGAAGGGAATTTTTGATCTGCTCGAGGCGTATGCCATGCTGCCCCCTGAACTCAGACAGCAGGTCGCCTTGGTTCTGGTGGGAGATGGGCCGTCGCGGGCCGAGATATCCCGTCGGGCTGCCGCCATCAAATGTGGCCTGGTTAGAATTGCCGGCTTCGCTCAACGTGAGCGATTGGCGAGCTACTATGCCCTGGCGGAAACATTTGTGTTTCCCACCCACACTGATCCGTGGGGACTGGTCGTGAACGAAGCAGCGGCCTGCGGGCTGCCCATCATCGCTAGTGACGCGGCCGGCTGTGTTCCAGATCTGCTGGAAGACCACTGGAATGGCCGTGTGGCTCCTGCGCATGAAATTGCGCAGCTTGCGATGGCGATGCAAGAACTGGCCGGCGATGCGCAATTGCGTGCGGTCATGGGCCAGAGAAGCAGGGACCGGGTTCATCACTACTCACCGCAAGCTTGCGCGGCGGGGATTGCCGAGGGAGTGCTATCGTGGGAAGCAGTCCTGCATGACTGATCGCGTTTCCAAAATAGCAGTATTCCTCATCGTAATGAGTTGTTGTGCCGCGGGCGCATATCTCGCGGTGTTTCGTCCCAGTTACGCGAATAACTCCGAATACCTTGGTGGGCTGATCTTTTTGCAAATCGTGATTGCGGCGCTTTGGAGTTATCGCCAAAGATTTTTCCCAGCTTTGCAGATTGTCTTTCTCTGGGCTGCCACATTCTCGCCTTTCGTTTCCGCAGCGACAGTCGGCCGATGGTTTGTTTTGGCGGCAGGCGCGCTGGTCGGATTAGTCGTGTACATGAAGGATCGTTCCCATCGCTTCGGAGCGTTTCATCTGGTCGCTTGCTGCTGTGTTGTGGCAGCTTTCATTTCGGCAATGGTCTCCTCATATCCGGCGCTGGCCGCCCTAAAGGCGCTCAGCATTTTTCTTTTGTTTCTTTACGGCGCCGCGGGCGCCCGCCTTGCCGTCGGAGGCCGCGAAGCGCAGTTCCTGAGTGGCTTGCTCGTGGGTTGTGAAATTTTGGTCTACATAAATGTCGCGATTCATTTCATTCTTCGTGTTTCGCTCTTTAATAATCCCAATTCGTTAGGTGCGCTGACGGGAGTGGCGCTTACCCCACTTCTGGCCTGGGGGGTTGCGACAAGCAACGAAATCGCAACCCGCAGGCGAAGAAGCTTCGCTTTCATTTTGGCCATTCTTCTGTTGCTTTTTAGTTTCGCGCGCGCGGCCATCGTAGGCGCGTTGCTCTCGTGCATTTTGCTGTGCATCGTGCTGCGCCAATACAGGCTGCTGGTGAAAGGATTGGCAGTCTCCTTGGCAGCGGCAGCGCTGATAGCAGCCGTTGCGCCTCCGGAGTCGAGCGACGGTGACTCTCTCGCCGATGTTTTTGTTTACAAGGGAAAGCGCCAGGCTGGCCTTCTGGGCTCGCGGCAAACTCCGTGGCAGCAGACCGTTGCCGTGATTCAAGAACGTCCCTGGTTTGGCAGCGGATTTGGTACCAGCAAGACTGCAGTGGACGAGGTTGTCGAGACTCGAGGCTTTGCCTCCAATTCAAAATTTACTCGCGAGCACGGTAGCAGCTATTTGGCAATATTGGAGTGGCAAGGCTTGCTCGGTGTTGCCCCCTTTTTGGCGCTTGTCCTGGCGGTCGCCTTGAACGCCGGAGAGGTACTTCTATGGGTCCGGCGCACAGGCAACGTATTCTCTCCCGCTTTACCTTTATCTCTGGTCGTAATTGCAGGCTTGGTTCACGCCGCATTCGAAGATTGGCTGTTCGCCGTGGGCTACTATCTTTGTGTCTTTTTTTGGAGTTTAGCTTTCGTGCTGAACGATTTTGTTTCACATAGAGTCCCAGCTCAGACGGCCCGGATTTCGCCTGCCTCACAACAATGGCTGCGCAGGATGGAAATAGCCGCGACAGCTCGATGATGCACTTGTTCCTCAATTGCCTGGCGGCCAGCGCGGGGGCTGGTCTGACCTACGTTCGTAATGTAATTCCCCATCTCGCCAGCAGAACAGATTTGCGAGCCACCGTCTTACTTGCTCCAGCTCTACGCGCGGAATTCGGGACTCTCCCTAATGTCTCTTTTGTAGAGATGGAAACGGCCAAGAATTCCGTCAAACGCTTTTGGCAGGAACAGAGGCTGCTGCCGGGTTTCATCCACCACAGCGGGGCCGACGTACTAATCTCGACAGGAAACTTCGCGTTGCGAAATTCTCCTATTCCGCAGATCCTTCTTTCTGGGAATTCGCTTTACACATCTGAAGATTTTTTGCGTGATGTTCGCAGCCGAGGCGATTATGGGCTTTGGTTGGACACCAGGATCAAAGGTTTTTTTGCCAGGCAATCCCTCCGCTGGACTGACTGCACGGTCGCTCCGAGTAGCGCCTTTGCCGAGGAATTATGGCGCTGGTCGGGCACCACAAGGATAACAGTGATTCACCATGGCTTTGATCGCGCGCTTTTTCTTCATGAGCCGGATCCGCTCCCGGACGAAATACAGAGCAAACTGGATTCCGGCAAAGACGCACTCCGGCTTCTTTTTGTGAGCCATTACAATTACTACCGAAATTTTGAGACTCTCTTACGCGCGATACCGTTGCTGCGAGAACGCCGTTCAGGGCAAAAGCTAAGACTCTATCTCACCTGCAAGTTTCGATCCGAAGAGAACCCTGGCTCGTACCACGCAGAAGCAACCGCAGCTCTGGTGCAAGAGTTGGGGATTTCCGAGGAGGTCGTGGAGCTCGGATCTATTCCGTACCGATCTTTGTACCAGGTTTATAAGGCTTGCGACCTGTACGTCACCGCCGCTTATGCGGAGACGTTCGCTCATCCTGTTGTAGAGGCCATGGCGAGCGGATTGCCGGTAATTGCGTCAGATATTGCTGCTCATCACGAAATTTGCGGTCAGGCTGCAATGTACTTCTCACGATTCTCGGCCGAGGAGTTGGCCCTGCGCATCGTCCAGGTTGCCCGGTCAGATTCTCTCCGCCGCCAACTCGCGGA
>DAIMDJ010000315.1:0-3802 GCA_036725905.1 Terriglobales bacterium | reverse complement strand
ACCTCCGCCGCAGAGCCGCTGCAACAGAGCCTGGCGCATTTCGAAACCTCCTATCACCGGAATTCATCTCTGGTTTGACCGGCAGATCACGGAGCTTGAACACGCGGTTCTGCTGGATCGCACCATTCAGTGGATGTTTCATAAATCGAAGCTGCTCGCGAGAGGAGGACGTGGCCTCGGCAGTGCCGCGATAAGCACGTCTGAAAATGCGGCGTCACGCACCAAACATGATGGTAGTTATATCGAGTTGGTAGTCAGCTCATCGAAGACTCTTGTCGAGAAATCACGTGCTGAAATAATTGATTTAGCGCTGAAGGAATTGCCCGAGTTCTTTCCCGCAGCGCGCAACGCGAACCTGCTGAAGTCCACTGTCATCAAGGAAGTGAATGCGACATACTCCCCGCGACCAGGCATGGATGCCTACCGACCTCGGCCCGAAACGACATGGCCGCGCATCTTTTTGGCTGGCGATTGGACGGCCACCGGATGGCCCGCCACGATGGAAGGCGCGGTGCGCAGCGGTTATCTTGCCGCTCAGTGTGTGGCCCGCGTGGCTGGGCAGCGCAACGCGGCATTTCTAACGCCTGCCCTTCCCCCTTCGGGCTTCATGCGTCTTTTCGGTTAAGGAAACTCCCACTTTTTGGTTATATCACTGGGTTCAAATGCTGCGGTACAACTTAAGTGCAATGGTGCCCTTGAACTCGTCAAGCTAGTATGCATGCGGTTGCTTCATGCCACAGCAGTGACGCTTACAGGAGTACATCACGTGTTGCACTTCGTCTTGTATCTCATGGCGGGTGCGTCGGCTGCTGGACTCATGTTGGTTCTGTATCTGCTGTTTCAGCTCGAATATGACAGCGCCGAAACGCAATCTCCTGGAGCGACACCGAAGGCCGATTCCCCCTCCCGCGAGACTTCCGATAAGAGCTGATTATCTTACCCAGCGAGCAGTGCGACACCGCCAGCTACCATTAATGCCGCCATCCAGCGCCGATGATCAACTTGCTCGTGGAGAAAAATCTTGCCTGCAATGGCATTGGCAACAAAGGTGAGCGATGCCGATGCCGGTCCCACCAGACTGACGTCCGCCCAAGAGAGCGCGAACAGCAAGCTGTAGAACGCCAAAGTCATCGTGACTAGACCAAGCAGGAAAAAAGGATTGCGGACCACCCGGCCCACCACTGCCAGCAGTCCAGCGCGCCGGGAGTACTTTCCTACATCTCCGATCTGCTTCATGGCTCGCGAGAGCAGGACATCCCCTGTGCTCGAGGCGAGCACAATAACCAGGATCGCACCCCAGGTATAAGCGTCCTTCATGGCAGTGTCCTGGTACCGAGCGAGTTCGCGGATTTGCCTCGGTTGCGCGGCGTCAGAGCCGGGCCCTGGGTGACAAAGCCGACACCGGAGGAAATTAGCGCAATCCCGAACCAGCGCATAGTGCTCACGTGCTCGTGGAGAAAAAACTTCGCGATCAGCGCCAGAAGCACATATCCCAATGACGATGCAGGCAGCACGTAAGTGAGATCAGCCCAGGAGAGCGCGGTCGTGTAGCAGACGAAAAAACCGAGCAGTAGCAAAATTCCGACAGCGACTGACGGGTTCAAAACTGCGAAAATAACGCTGGTCCAATGCGCGAGAGAGATGCTGCCGACCTGCTTCATGCCGTGGGAGAGAAGGGAATCACCGGTTGCGGCAAACAAAGTGATTCCGGCGAGCACCAGATACTTGCGAAAGGTCACGCCCTAGACCTTGACCGGCTCCGCCGTCACTGCAGCATCTGTCTTTTCGCGCCTTTCCTTGACCCACTTGTGCCGCATGGCGCGCACTTTAAGGAAGGTCTTTGCTTCTTTATAGAGCCGCTTGCGTTCCCCGCCATCGAAGACCGCTTTCCGCAGGATGCGGAACGCAGCCTTCGGCCGGAAATAATACTCGTCGTAAAAGCGGTGTACGGAGTCGAGAATCTCGTCCGCTGGCAGCCCCGGATACTGAATGTGCGCCAACTGATGGCCGCCCTCATCCACCATTTTGTTATCAGCGACCATGAAGCCGTTCTTCGTTGCGTATTCGTAGAGTTCAGTGCCCGGGTAAGCATGCGCCACTGATACCTGTATGGTTTCGACATCCAGCTCTTTGGCGAAATTAATCGTGTTATTGATCGTCTCGCGCGTTTCGCCCGGGAGCCCAAGGATGAAATCACCGTGCACAACCAGCCCCAGTTTATGGCAATCCTTGGTGAATTGGCGCGCGCGTTCGATCGTGGCACCTTTCTTTATGTTCTTAAGGATCTGCTGGTCTCCGGATTCGTACCCGACGATGAGTAGCCGGCATCCGGCATCTTTCATGGCCTTCAGCGTCTCGTAATCGGTAGTCACACGTGAGGTACACGACCACGTCAGACCCAGCGGCTTCAGCTTGGCGCAAAGCTCGATGGTGCGGGCCTTCTGGATGTTGAACGTATCGTCATCAAAGAAAAATTCTTTCACGTATGGCCAGTATTCCTTGGCCGTGGCCATCTCGCGGGCAACATCGTCCGAAGAGCGCTTTCGCCATGGATGTCCACTCAACGTCTGCGGCCATAGACAAAACGTGCACTGTGCCGGACAACCGCGCGTTGTGTAAAGCGAGACATACGGATGCAGCAGGAAAGGCACGTTGTAGCGGCGGACATCCAGATCACGCTGATATACGTCCGTCACGTGAGGCAGGGCATCGAGATTCTCAATCTGTGGTCGATCGGGGTTGTGCACGACCGAGCCATTCTTGCGGTAAGAAATTCCGAGAATTTCTTCCAGCGGCTTGCCCTGTGCGTACTCGACAACGGAGTAATCAAATTCTTTGCGGCAAACAAAGTCAATGGCCGAGCAATCCTTTAGAGACTTCTCCGGCAACACGCTCACGTGCGGACCGACAAAACCTACTTTGATCTTCGGATTAGCGTCTTTAATCTTCTGAGCTAGACGGATATCCCCAGGGAAACCGGGCGTGCTGGTAAACAAAACCAGGAACTCGTAATCCTGAGCGATTTTGATGGTCTCATCTGCTGAGACGTAGTGAGGAGGGGCATCCAGCAAGCGTGCACCTTCCAGCATTCCCGCTGGATAAGCCAGCCACACCGGATACCAGTACGATTCAATCTCCCGAGTAGCGGGCCAGCGGGATCCGGCCCCGCCATCAAAATTTTCAAACGAAGGCGGATTTAAAAACAGCGTTTTTAAAGGCATAGGGCGAATTACTTATCTTAACATTTCCTTCCTGGCTTTACCGGGATTCTAGGTACGTTTGAGGTTCACGGGACAGATTGGACCAGCGGAGTAGGCCCAAAGCCACAGTCACCGTATTAGATGCTATTCAGTGCCACAATCTGTTTGCGTCGAATGGGCTTATGGCCGACTTGAAGGGCGAAAAGGCGGGTGCAGCTGAGTAGCCCAATCAACCGCTACTTCCCAACCCCAACCCAATTTTCCAACTCCCCGGTAGCCCGAAGCAAAGCGATTCGAGCGCGCTCGACTTCGAAGTTAGCGTCCTGCAATGCGTTAAAGCGCTCGTTCGCCTGATCACGGGCATCCTCCAGATCGTGAAAACTCGCTGTACCGGCATCCAGCCGCACCTGCAATGCATTCGCATTGGCTTGAGCCACTTCGTACTCGAGCTGAGAGACCTGCTGGAAGGCCGCGAGTTGCTCGACCGAGCGCTGCAATTTCAACGTCTGCTCGGAGGCTTGGTTCTTGGCTGCTTGTGCATCGCTCTTCGCCTTGGCGGCATCCGCATCCGCGGCCGCTGCGCGGGCGTGCTGCGATGGATT
>DAIMDJ010000314.1:0-3808 GCA_036725905.1 Terriglobales bacterium | reverse complement strand
AAAAGGGGTCATTTCTAATGTGGTCTCAAGGGGACAGTTTTAATGTGGTTCAACAATCGGTTCGCTGATCGCTGACTTCCCGCCCAAAAAAGGTTACTATCTTAACCTTTCTTTACAGAAACAGTGCACCTATGCTCCTGCCCATTACCTCAGCAACTAACACCGTCCTCGGTTCACTGGGCACCTCCTTCTCGCATCTGCAGCCAGCCATTGCTGTGTTTGTCCAGTATTCGGAGAAGAAAAACAACCTCTACACCATCCTTTGGGCCTTGGTGTTCGGCTTCGCGACGCTTAACATTCTCGGATTGGTTACCCGCCGCTTCGAGCCCAGCCGCACCCGTCTCAGTTTCGGTGAAACTCTTGCCATCGTCGTTGTCGCTTTTTCGGTCTTTCTCTTGGGATGGGAGATGCTGTACTTGTTCAAAGTGCTTCCCATCAAGCTAAAACCTCATGAGCCGTAATTTGCGGTATGATGCCGTTATGGCCAAATCCGCGCCAGCCTTCGAAGTAACTTGCCCGTGCTGCGGCGCGGTGCTCAAAGTCGACTCTGTCGACAAGGCCGTCATTTCGCACACCGCGGCGATTAAGCCAAAGATGTTTGCTGATATCGAAGAAGCTGCCAAGGCTATGAAGGAGCAGGACAGCCGACGTGAATCCATATTCCGGCAATCGGTGGAAGCTCAAAAGCATGCCTCCGACCTGCTGGAAAAGAAGTTCCAGGAGGCCTTGAAGAAGGCTAAGGAATCTCCTGATACCGGCAAGCCTATCCGGGACTTCGATCTCGATTAGTTTCAAAACGAGAAACACCTGTTTCCAAATCTTTACTGATTTCTAGTAATCCACAGCAATGGTCCGTTATTAAAGCGTTACAATAAAACCACGATGTCCGACATTCCCCTCCTTCTCGGTCATCGGGGCGCCCGTGCGTTCACTTCCATTCCAGAGAATAGCTTCGCCTCTTTCGATCTCGCTATAGAACAGGGCTGCGACGGATTTGAATTTGACGTTCGGCTGACGGGCTGCGGCCGAGCTCTGGTCTGCCACAATCCTAAAATCGGTAGCGTGACGGTTTCACGCGCACGGGCAAATCAACTGCGCGACCTCCCGCAATTGGAGGAGGTGATCGAACGGTACGGCAATCGCGTTTTTCTCGATATCGAGCTAAAGGTCAGAGGCCTCGAACCGAAAGTGCTCGCGGCATTGCGCAACTACCGTCCGCAGCGCGATCACGTGGTCTCCTCCTTCATCCCCGATGTTGTTCTGGAGCTGAAAACGCGTAGCGCCGCCATCCCGCTTGGGATTATTTGTGAAAAGCGCGCTCAATTAGCCCGCTGGCCGGGACTGCCGGTCGAGTATGTAATTGCGCACGAATCTCTGGTGGACGAGCACCTGATTGCCGAGGTGCGCAAAGCTCGACGCCGCCTCTTTATATGGACGGTGAATGATCGCAATAACATGCTGCGCGCCGCAAAGTGGGGAGTCGAGGGCATCATCTCCGATGAAACTGAACTGCTGGTGAACACGCTTCGCCCAAAGCTGGATTAGAAGAAGCAATGGCCATGAGTAGGTGTCCCTTCCCAAGCTGGCATCTGCTTGGTACTTCGTTGCCTGGGTTGATAGAATGCCCACTCATTCAGGAGGACAGTCATGGCCGCAGCTGAGCAAGTCATCCAGGGAATCCTGCAACAAATCGAAACCGCCTGGAATCGTTACGACAGCGTCAGCCTTGCAGCGGCGTTTGCCGAGGATGCCAACTTCATCCAAATCTTTGGGGGACAGTTGGACGGGCGGGCTGCCATAGAGGCGGCGCACCGGCACATCTTCGAGACGATCTACAGAGGCAGCCATGCCAGTTTCGTGCTACGGAGCATCCGCTTTCTGCGCCCCGATGTCGCGGTGGTATTCGCCCGAGCGCACGTGAAGTTCAAGGAAGGCAACGAGGCGCGCGAAATAGAAACCCGCCCAACGTTGATCGTGGTAAAGGAACAGGACAAGTGGCAAATCGTCGCGTTCCAAAATACCAAGATCTCCGAGGTGCCAGCCGCAGCCCAAGCCGCGGCTCGTCTTGCAACTTAGTGGGGAAACTTCGGCTCGCCCTCAACCAACAGCAGGGACCATCTTTCAAGATGCCGATGGCGAAAAGAAACCGCGCTTTGGGCGTTGTAGGGTCTGTAGGGCAGGGATCCTGCGATTTCGCCCTGGGCAGACCCCTTGCGCCCGCGCTATAAACCTTTGTGCAGGAACGTCGCTCTTTCTTTCTCAAATACATCGAGCTCCGCTGAGACTTCGCGCTCTGTCCACTGCATCACGGCACTAACACGGACCGCCGCTTGGCGGGCGCAATCGTGCGACCAGCACGCACCCAGCGCCGCCGGAACTCTTCGCAATAGTACGTCGCCAAGAGTCGCGGCGCATTCACTGGCAAACGCATACGCCGCTTCGGCCACGATGTGCTGAGTATGCGGGCATAGTGGAGCACGCATTTCTGCGCTGCTTCGCGCCATGTGTGCTATTTCCAGCGACCTCCTCCCATGCCACTCAACAACGGCCGCCGCCGAGGCTTGGCCAATTCCGCCCGTGGCAGAGACTTGATCCGTCCAGCGATCCAACATTGGCTCAAGCTGACCTTCACATGCCACGCCGAATTCCTCCGTCGATTTGCGCCGCACGCCGATCTTCCTGGCGCACTCGCGGGCAAGTTCCGCTGCGGTTGTCAGCTTCCCGCCGATCACACTAATCATGCGTTCCGCTCCATCATCGGCATGATCATGAAGATAATGCTTGCGGGTCACCGCTGAGAGACTCACATTGTCCGAGAAGGGAAGCGGCCTGATTCCGGCAAATGAACAACGAATGTCTCGCGGCGAGATTCCTGCTCGGGGAAATAATTGCAGGGTGGACTTCAATAGATATTCGATCTCGTCGGCCGAAGGCTGAGCTTTGGCCGGATCGCCACGATCCGGAACTTCAGTTGTTCCCACAAGCACCTGTTCGTTCCACGGAATCACAAAAAACGGTCGCCCATCAACGGCTTCGGTGTAAACAGCCGCCTCCGGCATTCCTGCGAACCGTGGCAGCACGATGTGAGATCCGCGGACCCCACCTACCATCGCCTGCTTCGTATGAATTTGGGATTGCCAGCATACGCGGTCCACCCACGGTCCGGTGGCATTCACAATCCAGCTTGCCTCCACACGCTCTTCTTTGCCGCTGAGCCGATCGCGCAACAGAACTCCTGTGACCCGCTTATGCCGCACATCCACCGCCAGCACCTGACTGTGATTACGCACCACTGCACCGGCTTCCAGTGCTTCCACTACCCAATCGGCGACCAGTCGCTCAGGGAACTCGCATTGCGCATCTTCGAAGCTGAAAATCGACCAGCGCCGTCCAGAGTCCAACAGGAGCTCCAACTTTCGTTGATCTTCTTTCGCCGACTCGGGCCGGAGTCCTCGACCGCCAAGCCGGCGATAGATCCACAGCCCTGCCCGGACCAAGAGCGCGCTACGCCGGCTCTTCTCATCCAGCGCCAACACAAAACGCATAGGATGCACCAGGTGCGGCTTCTTCCTGACTAACCGCTCCCGCTCCCGCAACGACTCACGCACCAGTCCGATCTCAGCATGCTCCAGATAGCGCAGGCCTCCGTGAATGATCCTCGTAGACCGGCTCGTCGTTCCAGAGGCAAAATCATGCTGCTCGACCAGAAGCGTCCGTTTACCGCCCCGGGCACACTCGCGCGCAATCGCAACGCCGTTAATTCCGCCGCCAATCACGATTACCTGAAACCGCTCCCCTTCCAGCGGAG
>DAIMDJ010000313.1:0-3812 GCA_036725905.1 Terriglobales bacterium | reverse complement strand
GGCAGCGCCATTGTCGAGACAATTGAGCGCAATCCGGGCAAAGAAGCCGAGTCTGTGGCAAAATTCATAAAGCAGCTATCAGCCGTCAGCCATCAGCTTTCAGTCACAAGTGGCAAGTCATAAATCACAGCAGCAATGGCCTTCGCTTGCTGAATGGCGCGGCGTTCGTTTATCTAGCTGTTGACTGAAAGCTGACGGCTGAAAGCTATGGACATTGCCGACTGGCGCAAGAAAATCGATGAGATTGACCGCAAGCTGGTCGAACTAATCAATCAGCGGGCGCAGGCCGCGCATGAAATCGGCAAGCTGAAACGTGACATTGGCATGCCGATCTATGAGCCAGATCGTGAGCAGAAAGTCTTCAGCAATGTGCGGGCGGTGAACGAGGGGCCGCTGCCGGATCGCGATCTGCTGCGAATTTACGAGCGCCTCATGGACATCATGCGACAGATTCAGCAGGAAGAGATTGCGCCGCAACCCGCTGCCGACGCGGCGAGGGATACGGAGTTGGATACGGATGTAAATGATTAGAGCAGCTACCAGCCATCAGTCTGAAAGCCGAAAGCTTTACCTATGATCGTTGCAATGCAAGAGACGGCGAGTGAGGAGCAGGTCCAGCAGGTCGTCGAGCACCTGATCCGGATGGGCTTTTCAGTACACCGCACTACGGGCGAGCGCCAAACCGTCCTTGCGGCCGTGGGGGCGCGTGTGGATTTCGATACGCGCAATCTCGAAGTGCTGTCCGGAGTGGAGCACGTGCACCGCATTAGCGCACCGTACAAGCTGGCGGGGCGTAGTTTTCGTCCGCAAGGGACGCTCATAAGCTTCCCGAATGGCGTAACAATTGGTGGGGATCAAGTTGTCGTCATGGCCGGGCCATGCTCGGTGGAATCGCGCGAGCAGCTTTTTACGGCTGCCGAGAAGGTATCGAAAGCGGGTGCACGGGCGCTGCGCGGCGGCGCATTCAAGCCCCGTACGTCTCCTTATTCATTCCAAGGGCTCGGCCTAGAAGCGCTCAAATTGCTTCGCGAAGCCGGAGACCGCTTTGGCATGTTGGTGATCAGCGAAGTGATGGAAATTTCGCAGATCGCCATGATGCTGCCCTACGTCGATATCCTGCAGGTCGGCGCGCGCAACATGCAGAACTTCAATCTGCTGCGGGAATTGGGCAAGATAAAGAAGCCGGTGATGCTCAAGCGAGGCATCGCTGCCACGCTTGAAGAATTGCTGCTCTCGGCCGAGTACATTATGTCCGGTGGCAATTATGATGTCATCCTGTGCGAGCGCGGCATTCGCACGTTCGAAACTTACACGCGCAATACGCTGGACATCTCGGCGATTCCCATCATCCACAAGCTTTCGCATTTGCCCATGGCATCGGATCCGTCGCATGGCACTGGCCTGCGCGACAAAGTTCCGCCTATGGCGCGAGCCTCCGTGGCTGCAGGGGCCGACGTGCTGTTGATCGAAGTGCATCCTGATCCTGACAAGGCGCTTTCGGACGGCGCGCAGTCGCTCTATCCTGACCAGTTTGCGCAGCTCATGGATGAACTACGCATGATTGCGCCCGCAGTAGGGCGCAAGCTTTAAGAAATTGAGTCATTGAGAGATTGAATCATTGAATCAATGGCTCAATGATTCAATCCCTCAATTCTTCATGTCCATTCGCCAAATTACCATCATCGGAACGGGACTGATTGGCGGCTCGTTCGGTCTTGCCCTAAAGAAATCCGGATTCAGTGGCCGAATCGTTGGCTGTGACCGCGCGCCGGTTCTGGAGCAAGCGCTGAAGATCGGAACCATCGATTCTGCCCAGACCGATCCGATAGAAGCAGTGCGCGGCAGCCAGCTAATTCTTTTGGCTGCTCCAGTCGGCGCAATCATCGAACTGATCGGGCGTCTTGGCCCGGCGCTTCCACCCGACGCGCTGCTCACTGATACTGGCGGCACCAAGCGCGAGATCATGGCACAGGCTGCAAAAACTTTCGGCGATAGCGTAGGTCAGCGATTCCTGGCCGGGCACCCGATGGCAGGAAAAGAGCGATCTGGGGTGGAAATGGCCGCACCTGATCTTTTCCAGGGAGCAACCTGGTTTGTGGCCCCGTCTTCTGGCCAAAAGATGGATGAAGGCTTGATTGGTGAGTTTCTGGTCTGTATTGCGAAGATCGGCGCTGATATCGAGACAATCGATGTCGCAGAGCATGATCGCATCTGCGGCTGGATTAGCCATTTGCCGCAGATGCTCTCGACGGGGTTGGCCGCAGCTCTAGTCGAGGAGTTCGGCGAAGACGCGTCCCTCCTTGAAGCCGGAGGGCGCGCGTTGCGGGAGATGACTCGCATCTCAGCCAGCCCGTATGGGATATGGCGCGACGTTGTGCTCACAAATAAACAAAACGTCAGAGAAGCTTTGTTGAAGTTGGAGCAGAAACTGGCACACATTCGCGAGAACCTGGATACGCGAGGGTTAGAAGAGGAATTCGAGCGCGCGCATAAATTGAAGAAGGTCTCGCCAGGCAAACACGGAGGCGCCGGGAATTGACTGCTTCGTCTACTGTTTCCGTGATGAATTTCCTTTAGAATTTCTCTTTCTATGAATAAGGTCGTCGGTAGCGCGGACGAGGCAATTCAAGACGTTTTCGATGGCGCCACCATCATGGTGGGTGGGTTTGGGCTGTGCGGAATTCCTGAGAACCTCATTCGTGCTCTGGTACGCAAAGGCGTAAAGAACCTTACGACGATCAGCAACAACGTTGGCGTGGATGGCTTCGGTATGGGGTTGCTGTTGGCGGCCGGACAAATTCGCAAGCATATCGGCACCTACGTCGGCGAAAATAAGTTGCTGGAGCAAATGGTCCTACAGGGCAAGGTTGAGTTGGACTTGGTGCCGCAAGGGACTTTCTCTGAGCGCATTCGCGCCGGCGGAGCGGGAATTCCTGCATTCTTTACTCCGACTGGGGTGGGAACAATTGTCGGGGAGAACAAAGAAACACGCGAGTTTGACGGACGGCTGTATGTGATGGAGCGCGCTCTGGAAGCCGATTTTGCTTTCATCAAAGCTTGGAAGGGCGACAAATGGGGCAATCTCGTATATCGCAAGACGGCGCGAAATTTTAATCCGATGATGGCAACGGCGGCGAATGTAACAATTGCCGAGGTCGAGCATCTGGTCGAAGTTGGCGAGCTAAATCCGGATTCGATTCATACGCCAAGCGTGTACGTGAAACGCATTTTTCAGGGTGAGCTGTACGAGAGGAGAATTGAGAGGCGGACGATCAGAAAGAGTACGCCGGCATAAAGCGAAAAAAGTAAAACCAGTTCCCAGTTGTCAGTTCTCAGTTTTCAGTTGTCGATGCAAACCAATGCCCTTGGCGACAAAACCCGGCAAAGACGTTGAAAAGCGCGAGCGCATTGTAAAGCGCATTGCGCGCGAGCTGCGCGATGGATTTTATGTGAATCTCGGCATTGGCATGCCTACACTTGTGGCGAATCACGTTCCTGCGGGCATGCATGTGATTCTGCAAAGCGAAAATGGCATGTTGGGGATTGGCCCCTATCCGCTCGAGGGCGAAGAAGACGCTGATCTCATCAACGCCGGTAAGGAAACCGTCAGTGAGATGGCTGGCACCGCATATTTTTCCAGCGCAGATTCTTTTGCCATGATTCGCGGCGGTCACGTTGATCTGAGCGTGCTTGGCGCGATGGAGGTCGATGAGGAAGGCAATCTGGCCAACTGGATGATTCCCGGCAAAATGGTCAAAGGCATGGGAGGCGCCATGGATCTGGTTGCCGGTGCGCGCCGCGTAATAGTTGCG
>DAIMDJ010000312.1:2013-3855 GCA_036725905.1 Terriglobales bacterium | reverse complement strand
GCACCCTCGGAATGACAAATTCTTGGAAATGCCCTCCGGCGCTTACGGATTAGGATTCGCGGTACTATTCCTGTCCCGATGAAACGTCGCGTTCTGGTTTTCAGCTCCTGCTTGTTTCCTGTGCGCTGGCGCAGGAGTCGCGCCCGGTGCTGCGAGGAGTGTGGGGCGCGACCGCCGGCACGAGCGGAACTTTCCGCGGAAGGTGGTGGGCTGAAATCGAAGCGTCTGAGGCCGCCAGCGGCTCATGGACGCTTCTTGACGACTCCAACCGCATTGTTCTCGAAGGCACATGGTCTGCCCGGAGGGTGAATGCGCCGGCCAAGCTGACTGTCCCACATTGGCAGGGTACTTGGACGGCTCGCGCAGGTGCGGGACGGGCACTCTCCGGCACGTGGCAGGCCGATCTTGCAGGTTTTAGCGGGAAGACATTCGAGGACATGCTGAAACGGACGGTGGAACAGCAGGTCTCAGGTTCCTGGCGCAGCGGGCACGCTCAGGGGAACTGGTGGCTTCAAGGATCAAAATGGTAAGGACTGCGTGTTTGGTCTCGCACTCTGGAATCGAAGTTTTTTTCGCGCCCCTCTAGAATCTCCGCAGAAACTCCAGTACCTGTTGTTCGGCCCAGCGGCCGTCGTCGCCATCGGGATTGGTCAAGAATGAGCAATGCCCGCCATCTGCGCTTTCGATGAATGTGATGTTGGGATTCGAAAGAATTTTCTGCCGGGTTTCGGGCAGAATGCGTATGAACGGATCATTGCGGGCGTGGAGAATGAAAGTGGGAACCGTGATGCGATCCACCACATTGGCTGCTGCAGCACGGGCGTAATAATCATCGGCGCCCGAGAAACCGCAGTAGTATGCGGTGATCTTGTCGTCGAAATCGCGTAAGGTCATCACGCCACGCAAGCGCGATACATCAAAGGCGCCGGGAAACAAGCGCGCTTTCGCACGCAGGCGGCGGCGCAGCTTCCATATGAAATAGTACTCGTACAGGCGATTGCTGCTGAGGTGGAGGGCATCGGCAGAAGCCGCTAAATCCATCGCCGGGCAGACTGCCGCGACAGCGCGCAATTGAGGCGGAGCTTGCGAATCCCACTCTCCCGCCAGCTTCAGTACGAGATTTCCGCCCATGGAAAACCCCGCCAGGGCAAAGCCCGAAATGTGATCGCGCTCGATCAAGCTCTGCGCTACCGCGGCAACATCGCGGGACAGTCCGGAGTGATAGAGCACGGGAGCAACGCCCTCCGTGCCGCCGCAGTTGCGCTGATTCATGCGCACCACATTCATGCCTGCGGCCAAGCCCTTCTTTGCGATACCCAACATGTATTGTGATTCGCTGGAGCCCTCGAGCCCGTGGACGACGATTATGGTGAGGGCCTTGGACCGGTCCTGCTGCCAATTACAGTGGCAGAGGATTTTTATCCCGGGCTCAACTTCGACAAGCCGCTCTTCGGCATGCGGCAGAAAGATTTTCCGTTGGAGGAAAAAGCTGCCGAGCGTTTGGAGATGACCTCCGCGAAAACCACGGCGGGCTTGGAACGTTTTGCGATCGATTTGCGAACTCGCCACGAATTGATTTTAAATGGTTATGCCACGGAGCGTATGCTTT
The DNA here is from genome assembly GCA_036725905.1 of Terriglobales bacterium. Taxonomy (GTDB): domain Bacteria; phylum Acidobacteriota; class Terriglobia; order Terriglobales; family Acidobacteriaceae; genus QIAB01. The sequence continues at coordinate 2,246 of DAIMDJ010000312.1, read as the reverse complement.
CACTCGGGAGTGACTTATGCCGATCTACGAGTACACCTGTAAAGACTGCTCACACGAATTTGAGGCGCTTGTATATGGCCGTGAAAAGGCCGAATGCCCAAAATGTCACAGCAAGCGCTTGGCACCGCAGCTCTCGGTGTTTGCCGTAGCCGGTAAGAGCGGCTCCAGTGCTGGCACCGATTGCGGGAGCTCCGGCGACCCGCGTGGTCCGGGCTCACGCTCACTGCCCGATG
>DAIMDJ010000312.1:0-2003 GCA_036725905.1 Terriglobales bacterium | reverse complement strand
CCGCAGCTCTCGGTGTTTGCCGTAGCCGGTAAGAGCGGCTCCAGTGCTGGCACCACCGAAACCGGCGCTTGCGGGAGCTGCGGCGACCCGCGTGGTCCGGGCTCATGCTCACTGCCCGATGTGGATTAAATTTGCCTTCTTCTAACCTCCTGAAAACCAGCGGCTTACCTCGTGACCTCGGATACTTTTTCGAGTAACTGGGGTAAGTTTTACGCATGCCGCCTGTACCGTACTATCCAGGCATGGATCGTCGCCGCAATGCACGAGTCGCCGCTTTCATCCCTGTCCGCTTATGGGGCATGGATGCCAACTCCTTGCCATTTACCCAAATGGCCACCGTAAAAAACATCAGCTCGAGCGGTGTCGAAATTCACGGATTGATGCGCCAGGTGCTGCCGGGGGAACTTCTCGACGTGCAACTTGGTGAAGACCGGGCTCAATACCGCGTGGTCTGGGCTGGCAGAATGGGTTCGCGCAAGGAAGGGGAAATCGGCCTGGAGAGTATGGAGGCCGAGCCCTTTATCTGGAACCTTGATCTTCTTCGTTGCAGCCAGGTGGCGGCGCAGGGCTAAGGGTGGACATCGGGCTTCATTCGATCTGCCGCTACTTCGCCCCGTTCGGGTAAACCAATATCTTGCTTGCCTCCCCCGTTTTCAGGCGTTCCATGCCTTTCGAAAAGTCCTTCATCGCGATCCGATCGGTTATCACAGGATGGAGGTCGAGCTTGCCTGCCTTCAGCAAAGCAGTCATTTGATACCAGGTCTGGTACATGCGGCGACCGTTGATGCCCTGAATCGTGATGCCCTTAAAAATAATGTCTTCGGAAAAGTTGAGCGAAATTGGTCTAGAGGTGAGTCCGAGGAGCGAAATACGGCCACCACGCCGCACGATGTCGAAAGCTGTTCGAATAGCGTCAGGGTGACCCGCCATCTCGAGCACGACATCTGCGCCCTGGCCATTTGTTCGTTCGGCCACGATGGCGCGCGCATTTTCTTTTGAGGGGTCGATAGTAAGATCCGCTTTCATCTCTTTCGCGATTCCTCTGCGATGATCGTTTACCTCGATGGCAAAGACCTGCGCTGCGCCAACCGCCCGGGCAACCGCAATAGCAAACAACCCAATCGGTCCACATCCGGTGATGGCCACTGTTTTGGCGGCGATCTCGCCCGCGAGCACGGTGTGAACAGCGTTGCCTAGCGGATCGAGAATTGACGCGTACTCTTGCGGAATGGCGGGATCGAGCTTCCAGATATTCGATTCGGGAATGACTACGTACTCGGCGAACGCGCCGTCGGCGTCTACGCCGATGATTTTTACGTTTTGACAGATATGCGCTTCGCCTGTCCGGCATTGCAGGCATTTGCCGCAGGCCACGTGCATCTCCGCGGAAACGAAATCGCCTTCCTTTACGCTGGTGACTTCGTCGCCATAGGCCACAACCTCTCCACAAAATTCATGGCCTGGGATCAGCGGCGGATGAATGCGGTTCTGCGCCCAGCGGTCCCATTCATAAATGTGCAAGTCGGTGCCGCAGATGGAGGCGACTTTCACCCTGACCAGCACGTCGGTGCGGCCGAAGCCGGGAACTTTTACTTCTCGAATCTCCGCTCCGGGCGCGGCTTTCGGCTTAACGACGGCTAACATCATGTCGGGCATGGTGAGAGATTGAATCTTGGCCGAAACTGAATTCTAGCACCGCAGGCGGACGATGTAGACCAGACGCAGATAAGCAATGCTCTCGGCAGAGCCCGAGCTTCGCTTGACTTGCAAGACGGGTCGCTGTTCCTGTCGGGGTCTGATTACTTGTCATCTCATAAACATACCCGGCAACATTCCGTTCGATGAGTAGCGTAAACGGCTGTGGCTGTTGAAAAACTCACTCTCTAGAAATCCGCAGAAATTAGATCGCGTCAGGATGCCCTACAAACGATTCTCTCTGGTCGCCTGGACATTTTCTATCCCCCAAATTTGTCCTGATTTCTGAAATCTTGAGTTTTTCAACA
>DAIMDJ010000311.1:1512-3872 GCA_036725905.1 Terriglobales bacterium | reverse complement strand
CCGGGGCGCGGCGGGATTGGAGTAGTGCGGATTGCAGGCCCTGAGGCGCGAGCGATTGCGTTGCCCATGCTGCGCTTGAAGCAAGACCTGGAGCCGGGTCGAGCTATTTTCGGCGAGCTAGTTGAACCGTGTGGCGCAGATCCCATCGTCCGTGAAAACGCTGGAAACGAACTTGGAAATCAGTCGCGGGCGGGGGCGCCCGCGCCACACAAGCAACGCATCGATGAGGTTGTTGTCACCTACTTCGCTAAGCCGCACTCCTACACGAGAGATGACGTTGTCGAAATTTCTGCGCACGGCTCGCCGGTTGTGCTGCGGCATATTGTCGAGCTGGCGATCGCCCGCGGTGCGCGCCTTGCGGAGCCCGGCGAGTTCACCATGCGCGCTTTCCTGAACGGGCGCATCGACTTAACGCAGGCGGAGGCGGTCCGCGATCTGATCGAATCGCAAACATTGTTTCAAGCCAAAGTTGCAGCGCAGCAACTCGGAGGCGCGCTTTCGCGCCGGCTCCAACCAACCAAGCAAAAGCTGGTCGAACTCATTGCACTGCTCGAGGCCGGAATTGATTTTGCGGAAGATGATGTGGCAGTTCTGCCGCAGGAACGAATCATGGAGCAGATCGCGAGTATTCGGGCACCTCTTGCTGAACTGGCGGAATCGTTCGCGTATGGGAAGGTCGTACATGAGGGTTTAACGCTGGCGATTGTGGGGCGGCCGAATGTGGGCAAATCCAGCTTATTCAATCGCCTGGTTGAACGCGAGCGGGCGATCGTTACAGCAACGCCGGGTACCACTCGCGACTTGGTGAGTGAGACGGTTGCGATCGGCGGAATCCCGGTAAAGTTGGTTGATACGGCCGGGATCCGCCGGGCGCTGGATGAAGCGGAAAGCATTGGCATTCAAAAATCGATGGAGGCGCTTGCCGACGCCGACTTGGTGCTCATTGTGCTCGATTGCTCACAGCCCGTAACGGTTGAAGACCGGGAACTCTTGCAGCAGGTGGCGCAGCGGCCTGCGATTGTTGTCGAGAATAAAGTAGATGTGCTCAGTGCTGAGTTCTCGGCTTCCAGTTCTCAGTTCTCAGCTCCCAGTTTTCAGTTGCGCGAGGTGAGAACGTCGGCGGTAACTGGTGAAGGGATCACTGAAGTTAGAAGCGAAATTCTGCGGTATGTAGGCGGAGAAGGTCATGAGTCGGCGGAATCAGGATTTCTCACCAATGTGCGGCATCAATCGCGAGTGAAGGAATCGATCACGGCGCTGGATGCCGCATCGGCTGCCGTGCGAAAGAATATTCCACATGAAATGGTGCTGCTGGATCTTTATAACGGGCTGCGGGCGCTGGATGAAATTACGGGCGCGACTACGACCGACGATATTCTTAATCTGATCTTCAGCAGCTTTTGCATCGGAAAATGAGCATACTACTTGGAGAATTGGTACATTTTGCGCGCGGAGGCTGGTTTTGTCACTCGTGGTAAAGCTCGAAGACGACCTTGGAGAGCGCAGCGACTGGATCATGCTGTATGGTGTGATTCCCTCCCGCGAAGAGCGCGATTTTCCTTGCCTACGCTGCATCGATCCCTATGGCAAGACAGTTTTCAATCATCTGCAAATGGAGACTTTTCTTGCAGAATGGGAGCAGGTGCGTGAACGGGCGCACGACGAATCCCAGAAGGAAGCCTGGGAGAAGATCAAACAAATGGCTCAAACCTGCCAGACGGACCGGGACTTATATTTAAGGTTTGTGGGAAATTGAGCCGTCGCGGAATCATTTCGAGAGCAGCGCAAGAGCTTCGCGAAACATGGCGTCGAACGCTCCATCTTTGCCGTTCTTCGAAACAGCCACTACCGCTTTCTCCGCGCTTGGCCTCTGATAGCCGAGATTTTGTAATGCGGATAACACATCCTCTTCCACTGCGCTAAGCGTAGGAATGGCAGTGAGCGCGTCGGCGCCCGCGGGCGGAAGTTTGTCACGCAATTCCAGGACCATACGCTCGGCGGTCTTCTTGCCAATTCCGGGAATGCGGGTCAGGCGGACGACATCGTTGCCACGGATCGCTTTTACCATGTCATCAGCCGCCATGCCGCTCAAAATTGTGATCGCCAATTTCGGCCCAATCCCACTGACGGTGATCAGCTTCTCGAAGAGCTGCTTTTCCTCGGGGCGCAGAAACCCATAGAGCGCGATCACATCCTCGCGAACATGCGTATGGATGTGTAGGGCAACATTGCTGCCCAAGCCGGGGAGATCCGAGAATGTTGGCACGCTGATGGTCACGTCATAACCAATCCCGCCGGTCTCAACGACAGCTTGGTTCGGGTGTTTCGCCAGCAGCGTTCCACGAAGATGGGCAATCATG
>DAIMDJ010000311.1:0-1412 GCA_036725905.1 Terriglobales bacterium | reverse complement strand
CGAGTTCTCGCGGGCGAAGCAGATCGGGATTGGCTTTTAGTTCGGAGATAACGGGTGCTGGTGTCGGGGTGGTTGGGGTGATGAGCAGGTCTACGTCGTTGAAGACTGAAGCGATCTGTTTTCGAGCCTCTTGCAGTTCTCGTTTGCACCGGGCCGCGTCTTCGGGGCTGATGCCTTCGCCAGTGCGTATTCGCCGCAGCGTTTCTGGCTGGTAGAGTTCGGGGCTTTGCCTTACAAATTCGCAATGATAGGCGTAAGACTCGGCCTTTTGCAGGGTGCGGTCGGTGGGGACTTCTAAGTTAATCTCGCTGATGTCCGACATCGTGCTCAATACCGTAAGCGCCTGTTCGAATGCGGAGGTGACCTCAGGATCCAACTCTTCGCAGAAAAATTTGCGGGGCACTGCAATTCGCAGCTTGTGTGCAGGCGGGTCTTCGATCCGCACGGGCGAGGCCGATCCCCATCCCTGCACGACATCGGTCTCTTTGGCGATTGCCTGGAAGATGATCGCAGCATCTTCGACGGTTCGGGCAATCGTTCCCACGTGGTCGAGCGATTGTGATAACGGAATCACGCCACGAGTGCTCACTGCCCCAAAAGTCGGCTTTAGACCTACAACTCCGCACAGCGATGCTGGTTCGCGAATGGAGCCGGCAGTATCAGTCCCGATTGCGCCGTAGCACATGCCGGCAGCGACGGCGGTTGCCGATCCGCCAGACGACCCGCCCGCAATGTGCTCGGGATTCCAGGCATTGTGGACATCTCCGAAATAACTCACGAGCGAACTGCCCCCGTATGCGAACTCGTGCAGGTTCTGTTTGCCAAGCAGGATGGCTCCAGCCTGCTTCAAGCGGTGCGCGACTTCCGCGTCCTCTGTTGGAACGCGATCTTTGAAGACAGCGCTGGCGGCGGTGGTGCGTATGCTTGCCGTATCAATCAGATCTTTCAACGCCAGCGGAATGCCGTGTAGCGGCCCTCGCCATTCGCCGCGCGTGATTTCTGTTTCGGCTCTGCGCGCCTCCGCCATAGCAGAATCCGCAGTGATCGTGATGAATGCGTTCAGCACTGGGTTTAACTTTTCAATACGCGTCAGGCACTCACGCGTGAGTTCTACCGGCGAAACCTTGCCGCTGCGCAGCAGCACGCTTGCTTCCCGAATGGATTGCAACCAGTTCTCCTTCGGAGGACGACATTACATCAGACGCGAGGTCTCGCGAAGAACTATAATCATCGCATCTCTCGGCGGAGGTTGAGCTAGCGCCATGGCCCAGATGACCGTAACTCCCGTCAGCACTCAGGGTTTTTTCCTAGATGGTAAGTGGATTGAAGAAGGCGATATCGTCGAGATCAAGGCGCCGTACGACGGCAATGTGATCGCGAATGTTTTTCAAGGACGCCGCGAGCACGCCGAA
>DAIMDJ010000310.1:0-3877 GCA_036725905.1 Terriglobales bacterium | reverse complement strand
CGGCGCGCACGACATCATCGAAACTCTTGCCGGCCGCCTTGAGAACCGCCGAGAGATTCTGGAAGACGCGCTCCGTCTCGGCCGCAATGCCCCCCTCGACTACCTTGCCAGTGGCCGGGTCTTGGCCGACCTGACCGCTGAAATAGATGAAACCACCGACTTCGATCGCCTGGGAAAACGGGCCGACCGGCGGCGCAAGTTCGGGCGAGGTAATTGCGGTCTTGCTCATGGCAGACTCCTTTGGATACTGGGTTGGATGGTCAGGATGGTGGAGCCCGAGGTTGCGCGCGCTTCCAATGCCTTGTGGGCGCGGGCCGTTCCCACATCACTCGACGCGTCCATGCCCAAGGAACTCACGATTCCCGCAGCGCCACAATTGGATCCACCTTGGTCGCTCGCCAAGCCGGAATATAGCTAGCGGCAATCGCAACGACGAGCAGAAGCAAAGGCACCATCAGAAATACGGCCGGATCATGTGGGCGAACGCCATAGAGCAAACTTGCCATCATCGAAGCAGTAGAAGCGGAAAATATCACGCCGGCCACAATTCCGAGGCCAGCCAGGACTACACCTTTTCCCAGGACAAGTCGCAAGACATCCGCTCGCTGGGCACCCAACGCCAACCGCAGACCAATCTCGCGTGATCTTTGGCCAACCATATAGGCCAGCAAGCCGTAAATTCCGATCGAGGCCAGCAAGAGCGCCCCCCCCGCAAATCCCGCCACCAAATTCGCCGAAAACCTGCGCGATGCCAGCGATGCATCCAGTACCTCATCCATCGAGGTGACGTTGAACACCGGCAGCCCCGGATCTACACTCTGAATCGCGCCGCGAAGTTGCGCCTCCAGCGTGCTCGCCGGCAACGAAGTTCGCAGCGCCAAGCTCAACGTGCGCCCGACAAATTGATTCAGCGGAACATAGAGGTGCGGCACGCCATCGACATCGAGCCCGTCGTGCTTGATATTTTTCACCACGCCCACCACGGTGCTCCATGGATTCACAGGATTCTGCCCGAAACGCAACCGGATACGCAGCCGCCGGCCCACCGGATCATGATCCGGCCACCAGTAGCGCCTTGCCGTCGCCTCATCGATGATCGCCACGGGCAATTTGCCATTTTCATCGTCCTCGGTGAAGAAGCGCCCCTCCACCAACGGGGTTTGTATCACCCGAAAATACTCCGGGCTGGTGCGGATAACTTCGGCGCTCAAATCTCCCGAGGATTCCGTGGGCCGGTCTTCGATGTCCAGCGAATTGTGATTCGTGGCGCCGTACGCCGCCGCATCGCTATTGATTGTGTCGGCGGCCGGCAAATTGGACGTAATCGCCGCCAACTCCACGCCCGGAATCGCGTTCGCGCGCCGTAGCAGTTCGCGATTAAACGGAATCTGCTGCGCTAAGGTGTGATATGGATCGAGCTGCGGATTATTCGGGTTCGGCAGATAGATATTCGCCGTCACCACTTGCGATGGATTGAAGCCCGGATTCTGCCGCAACAAATCGCGCAGCGTTTCCAATAGGAGCCCCGCGCCGATCATCAGCACTACCGCAAAAGCCAACTGCGACACCATCAGTGCGTCGCGCATGCGCCCGGCCTTCGCGCTGTAGCCCGAGCCGCGCGAGCCCTCGCGCATCGTGCCCGCAAGTCCCGCCTTCGAGGAATGAGTCGCGGGAGCCAGCCCAAACAGTAGACCGGTCGCGAGCGAAATCAGTAGCGCAAATCCCAGCACCCGCCAATCAATGTTTACTTCGCGCAGCCGCGGAAGATTCGCCGGCACAAATCGCAAGACGGCTTTCAGCGTAATCACCGCCGTCGTGAGCCCTGCGATTCCCCCGATGAAAGCCAGCAACAGCGATTCGGTGAGCATCTGCCGGATCATTCTGCCCCCGCTCGCTCCCATCGCCGCACGCACTGCCATCTCTTGCTGGCGTCCGGAGGCGCGCGCCAGAAGCAGACTGCCAATGTTTAGAGACACGACGAAAACGATTAAGATCACGGCAGCCATCAACACGACCAGCATCGGTCGGACCTTACCCACCAACGATTGCTGCAACGGCACAATCTCAACCGTCCATTTGGCTTGCGGAGGGTAATCATTCGCAAAGTCGCGACGCAAATTAGCAGCCATGGCATCAAGCCGCGCCTGAGCTGGCGCTACGGTGAGGCCCGGCTTGAGACGACCGATTGCCCCGGGTAATATGCGCAGGCCACGCGCCGGCGCTGGGAACGGATCGCCACTGAATCCGCAGGTAATCCATACCTCCACGGCTGGAATGGTCGGTCCGGGGTGGCGAAATCCGGGAGAAAGTACACCTACAATCGTATATAGATCGTTATCGAGGCGGAGGCTCCGGCCGAGGACGCCAGGATCAGCCCCATAAGATCGGCGCCACAAGCCATCGCTGATCACGACCACGGGCGCGAAACCAAGCGCGAAGTCCTGGTGACCAAATAAGCGTCCTAGTTCAGGAGTGGCGCCGAGCATGGAAAAGTAGTTGGGAGAGACCTCCATCATTTCCAAATGTTCGGGCTGTTTGGCACCGGTCAAGTTTGTGGGGCCCAAAACGATGACACTCACATCTTCGAACACATCCGTCTGCGCTCTAAGATCGTCGAATTCCGGCACGGAAAACCGAACGTTCCGCAAACCCACGCCTGGATTGTTAAAGTAGATCCTTACAAGACGATCGGGGTCGCGGAACGGAAGAGAACGGAGCAACACGGCGTTCACGATGCTGAAGATCGCCGTGTTGGCCCCCACGCCCAGAGCCAGCGTCAGGACCGCCACGATCGTGAAGGTGGGCTTCTTGACCAGCATGCGCAAACCATAGCGAACATCCTGAAGTAAAGCCTCCATGTGGACGCTTCCTTTCGGCCCTCTGCCGGGACCGGCGGAGGACATCACTTGAAAACTCCATTACCAGTTTGCGATCGGCGGACTCTCCTCCTCCCACAGTTGCTGGCCCAGTTGCTCGGACCATAGGAGGGTCCATTGGTTGTCGTTCAATTTTCCCCAGCCATCCCGTACAACCCCCATGACGTAGATCTTGCTCGTTTTGCCACTGTTGTCCTTAATCTCGCCCTCTAGTTTCTCAAGTACGAGTGCCGCCCAGTCGTTGCCTCTGGGTTCGACCGTGAGCACGGTGGCGTCAAATCGCGTTAAGGTATACGGGCGGGAGAAGATTGCATCGATAAACTCCTGCCGTGTTAGTTTTCGGTCGGGAGTTTGGACGTATAAATCCGGAGCCAGCATCCTCTCGATTGTGTTCTTGTCCATCGCCACACGCGCTTGAATCGCTTTTCGCGCTTCTGCCGAACTGACGGCAGGAGCACTTTGCGCCCAGGCTGCAGCCGTTACGATTACCGCCAGTAACGTGGAGACCGGAATGCGCCCCCTCAGATTCATGCACAGAAAGCTAGAGCGTATTGAAGTTGCCAATCTCGATTTCATTCGCTTCTTCTCCTCTTGTAGGCCCTGTCGGCCACAGCATCATCCGAGGCCAATACGTTCTTGGCGATGCTCACCAGTTTGCGATCGGCGGACTCTCCTGCCACCGTTGCTGGCCCAGTGGCTCGGAGGATAGGAGGGTCCGCTTTGGGAGCGCTCTGTCCGCCAGCCAGCAGCGTCAGGCTACCAGCGACCGCGAACCTTGCGATCGTCGCTGCGCTAATCCAAATTCCGCGCATAAGGACCCAATTCTCTTTTTCCGGCTTGCCGTCCTGCCCGCGTGTTATCAGGTTGCGTTGGATGCGAAGGGTCGTTATCGCATCGGCGGCGGCCAGATCACCCCGCGGCGCTCCTACTTAGACCAGGGCGGAATCACGCCGTTGCTGCGCGCGTACGCGATCGACTGCCCCAGATGCTCGTGTTGATCT
>DAIMDJ010000309.1:0-3879 GCA_036725905.1 Terriglobales bacterium | reverse complement strand
ACGGGATGGCGAGGAAGGCATAGTTGGCGAAAACAGGCGATTACGCTCAGAAGCGGGGTGTAAGTGTAAGGGCGATGCTACGTCAACGACGACTGCTGATTGCGCACCGGTCACCAGAACGCGCTATGTTAGGAATTAATAATGAGTAGCTGCCGCACAGTCGTGCGCGGAATTCACCTCTACCCAATCTTATGGCGGTGAAATCCTGCAGCACTGACCGCATCCGCTCATCTGCACGCATTTCCCAGCATCAGGATAAAACGAAGTCCCTGCCACTCCGCTAGCGGACCTCCCATCGGAGATGATGGACCGGGGTTCGGGGAAGTTGCAACCGCAGAAGGCAGAAGAATTGGCGTACGGGTGATGAAAGCCGCCAGGCGGCGGTCCATAGGCCCGAACAACTTTCACTTTGAAAACAGGAAGACCAAGGCGACCCAAGCCCGAGAGCAAGAGTGATGCATCCTTTTTTCCCTCGTAAGAACCGGCGTCTTCACTTTTCCATGACCGTACTTCATTGCATGTTGCTTCCGATAACTGCTTCTTGGCCGTCGCTAGGGCAGACACCTCGATCTTAGCTGAATCCGCGCGCATGCGGGGGGTGATGCGAACACCTGCAAAGGGGCCCCTGGGAAACGGAACGATGCCCAGCATTTCTCTGTTGCCCACAACAGGAATATAGAAAACGGCACGATCGGGCAGGCTGATTTCGATTCCAAGTGTTACGGTGGGCCTGCCAAATTCCTTGTCCTTCTCGGCGTCCCACACATTCTTCGCGGCACCCTCGTTGCTCCCCGTCGCTAGCCGCTTCCCGTCCGGGCTCCGGGCCAGGCTCAAAACAGACGACGGCGGCGCTTGCGGCCAGCCGACCGCGCCGAGAAGCGCGACCGAAAGGACCAGCATTCCCGCGACGCGGTTGTGTTCGAATTTCATGCGGCGGAACTCGACCCAAGCGAATACCTTTGGCAGAACGATCGCTGCGCGCCAGTCTTGCATTGTTTTTCGGCGACAGCGTCACTTTTCTTGGTACTTGCCTCCAGTTGACGTAATGAGGGCGATTTCACCAGGTACGATTTATCGGATCGTTTGCAGCCTTCCAACACGGGCCCAAGATCGGCCGAGGAACACCTCTGTAGCTCCGTTCTGCCATCTTTGCCGCCTCTCTCGAGACCTTTGCGGTTAAAATCTTTCCGCGCCATGAATATCTTAGTTCTGGGCCGTGGCAAAACCGGCTCGCTGGTCGTGGAGATCGCACGCGAGCGCGGCCATGAAGTTTCCGTGCTCACCGGCAAGGAGAACCCCAGTGCCTCAGCCTTAACCTCCGAGCGGCTGAGTAAAATCAATGTCGTCCTCGACTTCACCACGCCAGAAGCAGTGCTCGACAACATTTTCGCGTGCATCCGCTCGAGAGCAAATATCGTGGTCGGCACCACCGGCTGGTACAAAGAACTGGACAGAGTAAAGCAGGAAGTTGAAAGTAGCGGGACAGGCCTTCTTTATTCTCCGAATTTCTTTATCGGGGTCAACATATTGTTTGAGGCCGCCCGCACTGCTGCAGCAGCCCTGCACCAGGGATATTTCGGTCAAATCTTCGAGCGGCATCATGCGCAAAAGAAAGACGCTCCTTCGGGTACAGCATTAATGCTGGGGAAGACAATTAAAGAAGCATCCGGGACCGAGCTTGAGATCATCTCCTTTCGCGAAGGCGACGTTGTTGGCATGCATGAAGTTGTTCTCGATTCGCCCAATGACACGATTTATCTTTGCCACGACTCGAAATCTCGCCGCGGATTTGCCGATGGTGCAGTGCGTGCCGCCGAGTGGCTGGCTGGGAAAAAGGGCTTCTACGATTTCAAGGATGTTTGGCGAGAGCTATGAGCCAAGCTTCGCTCTGGCCGAACCGCCGGGTTGTTATTCGCTCATAGGCTGAATCGCCCAACCCCAATTTTGCGCACTCGCCGGTTCGCGTTATCTTAGTCTCATGCAGCTCCGAGGATGTGGTACCGCCCTCGTTACTCCCTTTCGTCAGGATGGCGCAATTGACGACACTGCCCTGCGCAACCTTATTGCGTGGCAGATTGAATCCGGAGTCGATTTTCTCGTCCCCTGCGGCACGACGGGTGAAACGCCGACGCTCACACACGACGAGTGGCTGTATGTAATCGATGTTGCTATCGAACTCGCGGCAGGGCGAGTTCCCATAGTAGCTGGCGCGACTTCAAACTCTACTCACGAAGCGGTGGCGAAAGCGAAGGAGGCCGCGGCGCGTCCGGGGGTAAACGCAATTCTCACCGCCTCTCCCTATTACAACAAACCCACACAGGAAGGCCAGTATCGCCATTTCCGCACCATTGCCGAGTCGATCGAGAAGCCAATCATTCTTTACAACGTTCCCGGACGTACCGGCGCCAACATCGAGCCGGGTACGTTGGCGCGGCTGGCCGAGGTGCCAAATATCATCGGAGTGAAAGAGGCCAGCGGCAACATCGCGCAGATCGCCGAAATCTGTAATGCCGTCCCAGAGCACTTTCTGGTTTTTTCCGGAGACGACGCCATCACGCTCCCAGTAATTTCGCTCGGCGGGGCAGGAATAATTTCTGTTGCCTCGAACGAAATTCCCCGCGAAATGGCCGAGATGACGCGAGCGGCTCTGAATAACGACTGGGAAACGGCCCGCCGGCTACACAAAAAATATCTGCCGCTGATGCAGGCCAACTTCCTTGAGTCGAATCCGCTGCCCGTTAAGGCTGTGCTCGCCATGATGGGCAAACTCGAAGAAATTTACCGCCTGCCATTGCTGCCCATGCGGCGCGACACGCGCTCCAAACTGCAGAAGATTGCCACTGAAGCCGGCCTCATTGCGCGTCCAGCAGCGGCGGCGCCGGGCGCGGTCGAGTTTTACGTGTACGAAAATTGGCTGGCGGGGCCCCACAAGATTGTTCTGCATCGTTCGAGTTGTGGGCAATGCAATTCCGGCAAAGGACGTCCCGCAGGCCACGACGCCAACCACGCCCGCTGGCACGGCCCGTTTGCCAGTCTTTCCGAAGCGCGCGAAGCCTCGCACCACATTCCAGGCGTACTCATCCGGAGCGAGTGCAAGTGCATTTAAATTCAGAGTGCAGAAGTTAGAATGCAGAAGTTAGAATGCAGAACTTCTGCTGCTGTTAAGTCCGTGTCTTAATTCTGACTTCTTCATTCTGACTTCTTCATTCTGACTTCTGCATTCTGGGTTCCTTTATACTTTCCCCTTCATGCATTCCCTCAAATCTGCCATTGAGCGGCTTGCTGCGGCTAGAGCTGTAGAGCGCGATGCGGAAGCGCGCAACGTCTTCCTCGATTTTCGCGAGCAACTTACGCATGGGAAAATTCGCGCCGCCGAAAAAATCAATGGCGAATGGCGCGTGAACATCTGGGTAAAACAGGGCATTCTGCTGGGCTTTCGCATTGGCGAACTCACAGAAACCGGAGCCGCTGCCGGCCTTTCTTTCGTCGATAAAGACACATTTCCCGCCCGGCGCTTCACCATTAAGGATCGCGTTCGCTTGGTCCCAGGCGGATCATCAGTACGCGAGGGCGCTTACGTGGCACCGTCAGTCATCTGCATGCCACCGATGTTCATCAACGTCGGCGCGTATGTGGATGAAGGCACTATGGTCGATTCGCACGCGCTGGTCGGCTCTTGCGCTCAGATTGGCAAGCGTGTGCATCTGAGCGCGGCGGCGCAAATTGGAGGCGTGCTCGAACCGGTGAACGCCACGCCGGTAATCATCGAAGATGACGTGCTGGTCGGCGGCAACTGTGGCGTGTTTGAAGGCACGCTGGTGCGCGCGCGGGCTGAGCTAGGGGCAGGCACGATCCTAACGCGCTCGACGCCGCTGTATG
>DAIMDJ010000308.1:0-3904 GCA_036725905.1 Terriglobales bacterium | reverse complement strand
TCTAATTATGAAACACACGTGGAAGTCTGTGGCACTCTTTCTTGCGGTAGCTCTGCTGGGAACGAGCTTACTTGCCCAAACTACAAGCGCGGCACGTTATGACGGCGCAATCCAAACCAAAGTGTCGCAGAAGCTGACAGACAAGAAAGAGTTCCGTAATGTGAAAGCGTCGACTGAGGATGGAATTGTGACGCTGAGCGGCAGAGTTGAGCTTTATCAACAAAAGCTGGACGCCACGAAGAAAGTCCGCAAAATCGCGGACGTGCAGGGGGTGCGCAACCTGATCGCGGTGAGCACGACGGTGCCCGACGTCGAACTGATGGCGAAACTCGAGCGCAAGCTGTACTACGACCGCATCGGCTACGACAATGTATTCAACTTCGTTGACGTGTCGGTGAAAGATGGCGTGGCTACGTTGAGCGGCGAAACGCGCACGGATGTTGGCCGCGACTCCGCCGTTGATCTGGTAAACAGAACACCGGGAGTGAAAGATGTGGTGAATAACGTCAGAGTCGCTCCGGCTTCGATCTTCGATGATCAAATTCGCCGGAGCGCGCTTCGCGCCATCTATCGTGATCCGGTGTTGAACCGTTACGCGATCGATCCCGCGCTGCCTATCCGCATTGTCGTGGATAATGGCAATCTGACGCTGTATGGCACGGTGCTGAACTCAATGGATAAGCAAGTGGCCGGTATCCGCGCTGGCCAGATCTTCGGCGTCTTCAAAGTTCAGAATAACCTGGAAGTCGCGAAGCAGTCGTAAGTTGCGCGACTAAAGACTATGCAGGACGAGCCTCCCGCCCATCCTGCTGCGTTTTGAGCGCACATTTGATTTATGCGCGATCCGGAAATGACACTTGCGGGCGGCAGTGAGGAATCTGCTTTCGCAAGTTCTCCCGCAACCTGCTAGATGACTCCTTTCGTGAGCGAATGATTGGTCGCAATATTCTTATCAGTAGATTCTTCTACAGCGATTTCGAATACGAATACAGAGCTACTCTGGTCGGAGCAGCCGCACCTACGTTGCCGTCCGGCCTTGCCGGTTTCTTGTTTTCACGCACGAGTTGTGATGGAGGACGGTGCGTCTGTCTAATCTCTAGTACACTTGCGACAAAGGCCGCTCTTCTGCATTTCCTGTGCTTGCATGTGGAAATTCTTGCGGCAGATTCATTACTCGCGATCTCCTCGGGATCTGCTGAAGCGTGAGAAGCCTTGCAACACGCGGCTTTCGGAGATTTCAGGTCCGCGTCGATCCGCGTGAATCCGTGACAATGAATTTTGCGGTTGCACCATAAATTTGCAATTGACCACGGCGCAACTCCCGAGTACATTCAACTCACTTCACCCTCCAGAAAAACCAGCCTAGACAAAAGCCCTGGCCAATCGCACATCGAACGTCAACCACAACCCCTCCCTCCCCCAAGGGTGGATGTAGTGAGCAAGCATGAATACGAATGGCAAATCTATCGCACACGATTTCTGATCCGGGCCAAACAACTCGCTGAACCGCTCGCGTTTGTTGACGCACTCGGGCGCGAACACTGCGGTCGTGCAGGAGACTACATCGTGGAGTCCTCCGACGGCACGCGCCGCA
Source organism: Terriglobales bacterium (assembly GCA_036725905.1). Classification (GTDB taxonomy): domain Bacteria; phylum Acidobacteriota; class Terriglobia; order Terriglobales; family Acidobacteriaceae; genus QIAB01. The sequence goes on along the minus strand of DAIMDJ010000308.1, from coordinate 2,310 downwards.
TTGCTCCGCGCGAAATCTTCGAAGACATCTATGTCGCTATGGGGCCTGCCGAGGACTGGCCATCCGTCGCCGTCCGTCGCGGCGTGCTCATTCCTGAACTGAAGAATCCCGGTTCAAATCGAGCCGCAGTAGAGGCTTAGACGTAGGTTGTGGAAAACGCAGCTCGGGATAACCGCATCTCACGTGTTAAGATTGAGATACAATATATAGCGTTAAAGTATTGACAACCCCCATATACGGGAGTATCGTTTGCTTCCCATAGAGCTTGTAAACGCCTCGGAAAACGGAGACGGCGATGCAAGGCTAAGAACAAAACAAGCGGGGCGGAAGTCGCGGTAAGAGGTGACCCCGAGCCGCCCCGCCAAACAAGCTGAGGCTGAAGAGCTGACGCTTTGGGTTGTGCGGTGGCCGTTCCCCGGTTCCGTGCGCGGAACATCCCCTCGGGGAACGACAACAGTTTGAAAACTAGATTGTGGAAGTTGCCTCGCGAAGAGGCCCAGCAGTTGGTGCTTTCTTCGTTGGCAAATGGAGCATCGGATGGAAGGTTTGACGCGCTTAGTAAGCGATTCACTGACTCGCCACGGTATCGAGACCGCGCTTGATTATCGCCGCCTGCAGTGGTCGAAGTGGTTCCATTGTGAATCGAGTGTCAGCTTTGTGCTGGCGCCCAGCAAGCCCGGAATTTTTTCTTTAGCTGAGGAGGTGGCCCCGGCTGGCGGGTTGGCGGCTACCGATGGCAAACGCATGCTGGCTCTGGTCCGTATCTCTGAAGCAGAAGACTTAGGTATGGCCCTAGGGCGGTTGTTTTTGCCTGGAAGTCCGGAACGTGATCGCCTGCTTGGCGGGCGCTGCTTCGCCCGTTATGCAGTGATAGAAGATGAAGTTCAGCGCCGTTCCGCATACAGTGCCCTCCAGCAATGGATGGCTAGTTCATCCGACGGCCTCAATACCGAACCGGAATCTAAGACTTTTGCGTGGGGTAGTTCGCCAGATGCTGAACAACTGAACCGGGAATCGGCGGGAAATTCGATCGAATCTCCCGGCCCCCTCCCGTCCGGATTTTAGGTGGAAGAAACTGGTCTTACTTGAGCAGAAACAGCCCGAAATGGGGTGTAAATTTAGCGCGTGGCGAGTGCAAACGAGATTCAGCCGCGAAGCGGCGGCATAGGTCAGCCCGGCACGTGAGTGCCGGGTGAGCTACGTTACAAGATCACGCGCCCGAAGGGCGCAAGCGGAACTGTACATACAATCACAACATCTGTAACTAAATAGAGGACGAACATGGCTGAGGTTAAGACAACAGGAGTCCCTGCTGAGAAGCCCGCTGCGAGCGCGATTCCGGCAAGTACAACCGCATCTGCTACCAGGACTGCCCCCGGTTTGACTTTCCGTCGTCTGTTCACCAAGCCCGGCGTCTCCCCCTACGATGAAATCGAATGGGAGAAGCGCATTGCTCAGATCACCGACTCCAAAGGCGGCGTGATCTTCGAGCAAAAAGACGTGGAGGTTCCTAAAGACTGGTCCATGACGGCGACCAACATCGTCGCCAGCAAATATCTGCATGGCACGCTGGGAACGCCTGAGCGCGAAAGCGGCGTGCGCGCGTTGGTGACACGCGTTGCCGAAACCATTCGCGACTGGGGTTTGGCGCAAGGCTATTTCCGCACTCCCGAAGACGGCGCGACCTTTCACGACGAACTAGCCCATATCCTGCTGCGCCAATACGCAGCTTTCAATTCTCCGGTCTGGTTCAACGTAGGCTGCGATCGCATCGAGCCTAACTCGGACGGCCAGAATTGGCACTGGAACGCCAAGACCCAGACCGTCGAATTCGGCATAACTGGCTATTCCAAGCCGCAGTGCTCCGCCTGCTTCATCAATTCTGTCAAAGACTCGCTCGATTCCATCCTCACGCTCGCCAAAACCGAAGGCATGCTCTTCAAGTGGGGATCAGGCACCGGCACCAACCTTTCTCCGCTGCGTTCTTCCACAGAAGGTCTCAGCGGCGGCGGCACTGCCAGCGGTCCGCTTAGCTTCATGAAAGGATTCGACGCTTTCGCCGGCGTCATTAAATCCGGCGGCAAGACCCGCCGCGCTGCGAAGATGGTCATCCTGAACGTTGACCACCCCGATATCGAAGAATTCATCCTCTGCAAGCAGAAAGAAGAAGCCAAGGCTCACGCACTGGTCGCCCAAGGCTACGACGGTTCGCACCCAGACTCCGACGCCTACTCATCCATCTTCTTCCAGAACGCCAACAACTCTGTCCGCGTGACTGACGACTTTATGTACGCCGTCCTCCGCGACACC
>DAIMDJ010000307.1:0-3905 GCA_036725905.1 Terriglobales bacterium | reverse complement strand
GGCAGCACGCGCGGGGCAACGTGAACTTCGTCAGTGGTGCCAACGCCCTGCGCTGCTACCGTTGGAACCCAGAATGTGAGCACCAGCGATAAGGAAAGAAAAGCGCCCAGGAAAGCATGCTTTCCGTGCGGCACAAGGCTGCTCTGGATGCGGCACGGGGCCGAGGGGTGAGAGGCTCGGGTCGAGGGGCGAGGCGACCCGCGCCCTTTATGGCGGGCCATAGTTACCTCATTGCGGCAGATACTATCACAGCTCACAGGGCGTTTTGTCACACTTTTGTCGAACTTACGATGTCTCGGCTGCCGAAAGAGTTTGCTCTGCTGGCAGTTCCGGGTCTGGGCAAGTCCCCGACGACGGGCACTCCTGTAAAATCTGAATTCTCTGATCATGGCTCACATCGAACCGTTCCGAGCGCTTCGCTATGATCCTGCACGTGTTGCCTTGCCAAGCGTAGTGACACAGCCCTACGACAAGATCACGCCGGAAATGCAGGACCGTTATTACGCGGCTAGTCCTTACAATCTCGTGCGCATCATTCTGGGCAAGCAGCAAGCAGGAGACCATCCCGGAGAGAACACTTACACGCGCGCGGCGGAGTTCTTTCGCGACTGGCGGCGGCAAGGCATTTTTCTTCAGGACACGCAGCCCTCTGTTTACGTTTACTCGCAACGCTTTGCCATTCCGGGTGGGAACAGAGAAGCCGAGCGCCGGGGATTCATCGCTCTGGGGCAGCTTGAGGATTATTCTGCGGGAGTTGTTTTTCGCCATGAACAGACGCTGGCTAAACCCAAAGCGGATCGCCTTGATCTCCTTCGGGCCACTCGCGCCCATTTTGGGCAAATCTTCATGCTTTACAGCGATCCCGCGCAGGAGATTGAAGGCCTGCTCTCATCGGAGAATTCTTCTGATATAGAGACTCGCGACGAATATGGCGTGCTCCATTGCGTTCGGAAGATTTCCGATCCCGCATTGATTGAACTGGTGCGCGGCAAGATGCGAGAGAAGAAACTGATCATTGCGGATGGACATCACCGCTACGAAACAGCACTCAATTACCGCGATGAACGGCGCAGCATGGCGGCTTCGGCTGTGGTGGCGGGAGTTCCGCGTGAGCGTTCTTCCCGCGAAGATGTGGCGCATTCGAGCCAAGCGGAGAACGCTCCGTATGAGCTGGTGATGATGACCTTCGTTAATCTGGACAGCCCGGGCCTGGTGATTCTGCCCACGCATCGAGTTGTGCATGGCCTCTCGTCATTCTCTGCGGATCAATTCTGCGACAAAGCTCGCGCGTACTTTAGTGTCGAGGAAGTAGACCCAGAAATTGACCCCGGACGCGCCACCGCAATTCTGCACGAAGCAGGCCGAGTGGGTACGGCGTTGCTCGCGGTTTCTGCGGACCGTGCTTTTCTGCTGGACCGGCCAAAAGTATTCGACTCAGAACTTTTTGCGGGACTCTCTTTGCGGCAACAATCGCTCGATGTGGTGCAATTACACAAGTGCCTGCTGGAGGCTGTGCTTGGAATCTCGGAGGAGTCGATTCGCAACCAACAGAATATTCGCTACGTGCGTGAGACGAGCGATGCGCTGGCACAGGTGCGCCGTGGCGAGGCGAATGTGGCGTTCCTCATGAACCCGGTACACATGAAGCAGGTGCGGGACATCGCGTTCGCGGATGAGGTATTGCCGCAGAAGTCGACGGATTTCTATCCAAAACTGCTGAGTGGCTTGACGATTTATGCGCTGGAATAGGCCAGTGTCGGGCGTGGGTCCGGGGCAAAGCCGTCTCGTAATCGTGACCGTGATCGTGGTGGCAGTTATGATCCCGGTGCTTTTGTCCGTCGGGGCAGGTGATCAAAAGCGCATTTCCATCTATTCCGGTAGTGCAAATTACACTCTCAACGTCCAAGATCGGGACGGCAAAGAGTACGTCGATCTGCTCGAAATCCTGCAGCCCCTCGGGGCAACGAGCATAAGAAGCGACCGTTCTAGTTGGCGGCTACGTTTCGGAAATGCCGAAAGCGAGTTCATCCCGGAGAAGGCGCGGGCGCGCATCCGTGGCAGTGATTTTGATCTGCCTGGGAAGTTCAAATTAGAAAATGGCCGTGGCCTTGTGCCTCTGGCCTCATTGAGCACGTTACTGCCGCAATTTCTTGGAGCTCCGGTGGCGTTTCGGGAAAGCTCACGGCGGTTGTTCATCGGGAATGTTTCCGTCCATTTTGTCGCGCAAGTGAACCGAGCGAATCCGCCGAGCCTGGTGATGGAGTTCAGCTCCCCCGTGAACCCAATGATCGCTACGGAGCCAGGCAAGCTGCGGATGATCTTTACGCATGAGCCTCTTGTTCCGCCGGGTTCGCAAACGCTGACCTTTGATAGCAAGATCATTCCTTCGGCGAACTACGCTGAGAGCAATGGCGCAGCAGAAATTGCGGTGAACAGCAGCGTGCCATTGCTCGCCAGTTTCAGCAACGATGGGCGAACTATCACCATAGCGCCCGCGCCGCAAAGGCAGCTGCAAACTTCCATTCCCGCCCCGGAGCAGCAGCCGACGAGCGCGACCGCGATTGCCCCACCTCAAGCCGGAGCTGCTTCTTCTGTGACAAACGCCAGTCCACCGGCTACCTATTTCGCAGTCGTGGATGCCAGCCACGGCGGCGAGGAACGCGGCGCGGCTCTCTCGGACCAATTATCGGAAAAAGATGTGACCCTCGCCTTTGCGCGACGGTTGAAGCAGGAGTTGGAAGCTCACGGGCTAAGCACTCAGCTTCTCCGCGAGAGTGATATTTCCCTAGGCGTGGAGCAACGGGCGATTCTCACCAATGCCTCTCATCCTGCAGTTTACATTTGTTTGCATGCCTCTTCAGAAGGCAACGGGGTTCGGCTCTACACCGCGATGCTTCCTGCTGGAGCCGAAAGCCGGGGGCCGTTTTTAGATTGGGAAACCGCTCAATCGGCATCGCGCGCGACGAGTCAGGTGGTTGAAACGAGCCTGGCTACAGAGTTCGAGAAGAGGCAGGTTGCAGTGCGCTCGCTGATGGCGCCACTGCGGCCTTTAAACAATGTTACGACCGCGGCAATCGCCATTGAAGTCGCCTCGCCAGCAAGTGGAATCGTTGATTTGAACTCGCCCCAGTATCAGCAATTAATATCGGAGTCGATCGCGTCGGGAGTGCTCGCGGTGCGCGATAAATTAGGGGCCGCGCGATGATCCCCCGCCACCTGGCAATTGCGGTAGCGGTTATGTTTGCCGTCACTATTGGAATGAGCGTATACATCTGGCGGACGCGACGAATGGTGCCCACTGAACCGGCTGCGTATTCGCATCCTGTAGCGCCGCCTGTCGAGGCGCCTACCGAGGAAGTAACACTGTACGTTGCGCATGACGATATCGGCGCGTTGCGAGCGCAAACGGCTCGTATCCCGCTTCCCTCAGGGCGACAAGAGCGGGCGGAAGAACTGCTACGGGCGCTGCTTCGGCTGTATCTCGGCCCGTCCTCTTCCCACCCGCTGCCGGCCGTGGCCGAGGTGCATGATGTCTATCTCGTCGATCCGGGACTGGCAGTGATCGATCTGAACTCCGCATTCGCCGACGGGCACCGTTCCGGCATTCTGGTCGAGGAGCTGACTATCGCATCGCTGGCGCGAACGCTTTCGGCAAACGTGCCCGGGATCAATCGTATAAAAATTCTGGTGGACGGCAAGGGCAGAGACACTTTAGCCGGGCATGCGGATATATCGGGATTTTATGACGTCGAGGCCGTAGATCAGCTTGCGGCGGAGTTGCAGTAACAGTCAGCGGCATTCGGTCTTTCGCTAAGTGAATGCCGACTGCTTGCAGGTCTTCGCTGATAGAATTTGCCGATGCACTATCGCTCCGATAATCGCGCTCCTGACCAGATGCGCCCGGT
>DAIMDJ010000306.1:0-3919 GCA_036725905.1 Terriglobales bacterium | reverse complement strand
CATTCCGGCGTCCCATCCAAACAGCAGATTCCTCGGACGCTCTTGCCGCGCGAGCGCAGCTGCGAACGCTCGGAATCACAAGGAATTGAGGATTTCGCGGACCCAATCGTCAGCGGTCACATACGGACAGATCGTCGGCGCCTCAGCACTGATCGTTGTCGAGCTACGCTCGACTGGGCGGGTGAGGGCACCCGCCCCTACGTGAGCATCGCCTGGATCAACATCATTGCGAGCTGAGCTCGACTGGGGTCGGTACCCGCCTCTAGTGCTGGACGGGCGAGGACGTCCGTCCCTCCATCGACGTCAAGATGTTTAGCGGCGGGCCTTGGCCGGTTCCTTCTCTCCCACTCGCTTGCTAACTTCGAACGTCACCTTGCCGGTGCGCTTGTCGGCGTCAACAACAACGTGGTCACCGTGCAATACCTCGCCGTCGAGAATCTTCAGTGCCAGCGGATCCTGCACCAGCTTCTGAATGGCGCGTTTCAGAGGGCGAGCGCCGAAGTTGGGGTCGAAGCCTTCGGTGAAGAGCAGCTCTTTCGCTGCGTCGGTCAACTCGATGGAAATCTTGCGCTCGGCCAGCAGGCGGCGCACATCTTCGAGACGAAGCTCGATAATCTTGACTAGCTGCTCTTTGCCCAGCAGGCTGAACACAATGATGTCATCTACGCGATTCAGGAATTCGGGCTTGAAGTGGCCGTGGAGAGCGTTCATGACCAGTTCGCTGGCGCGGGCGAATTCGTCCGCGGTGCGCATGTTCTCGGCCTGAAGATAGGTCGAGCCGATGTTTGACGTCATGATGATGACCGTGTTGCGGAAGTCCACGGTGCGGCCCTGGCCGTCGGTGAGGCGGCCATCGTCCATAATTTGCAGCAGGATGTTGAAGACGTCTTGATGCGCTTTCTCGATCTCGTCGAACAGGATGACTGCGTACGGCCGCCGCCGCACCTGCTCTGTAAGCTGGCCGCCTTCTTCGTAGCCGACATACCCCGGGGGCGCGCCGATTAAGCGCGAGACAGCGTGCCTCTCCATGTACTCGGACATGTCGATTCGCACGAGAGAATGCTCGTCGTCAAACAGGAATTCGGCGAGAGCACGGGCAAGTTCGGTTTTGCCGACACCTGTCGGCCCCAAGAAGATGAAGGAGCCAATCGGGCGCTTGGGATCGCTGAGTCCGGCGCGCGAACGGCGAATCGCGTTGGCCACGCGCTCAAGGGCAGTATCCTGGCCGACCACGCGCTGGCGCAGGCGCTCCTCCATTGTGACCAGCTTTTTTACCTCGCCCTCAAGCATCTTGGAGACCGGAATGCCGGTCCACTTGGAGACGATGCGGGCAACATCTTCTTCGTCCACTTCTTCTTTCAGCATGCGTGTGGCGCGGGCGCCGTCGCCCGCCTTTCCATCCATTTGCGTATTTAATTTGGCAAGTTCCTGTTCCGCCTGCCGCAGCAACCCATAGCGGATCTCAGCCACACGCTGGAGATTGCCCTTGCGTTCCTCGGTCTGCTCTTCAATCTTGAGCTGCTCGATTTTTTCTTTGAGCTGGCGCGATCGGGCGATGAGATCCTTTTCCTTCTTCCACTTTGCCTTGAGGGTATTGGACTGTTCACGAATTCCAGCCAGTTCTTTTTCAATGACGCCAAGCCGTTCCTTCGAATTCGGATCGCTTTCTTTCTTGAGCGCCTGCTTCTCGATTTCGAGTTGCGTGGCGCGACGTTCAAGCTGGTCAATCTCGGTCGGCATCGAATCAATTTGAATACGGAGCGATGCGGCGGCCTCGTCGATCAGATCAATGGCTTTATCCGGCAGGAAACGGTCAGAGATGTAGCGATGTGACAGCGTTGCTGCCGCGACGATCGCTGAGTCTTTAATTCGCACGCCGTGGTGGACTTCGTAGCGCTCCTTCAGTCCGCGGAGGATGGCAATGGTGTCCTCGACATTCGGCTCGCCCACATAAACAATCTGGAAACGCCGCTCGAGCGCCGCATCTTTTTCGATGTGCTTGCGATACTCGTTCAGCGTAGTGGCGCCGATGGCACGTAGTTCTCCGCGAGCCAGGGCAGGCTTCAGCATATTGGAAGCATCGATTGCGCCCTCAGCCGCGCCTGCGCCCACCAGCGTGTGCAATTCATCGATGAAAAGAATGATCTTGCCCTGCGAATCTTCAATCTCTTTGAGTACTGCCTTCAGGCGATCCTCGAACTCGCCACGATATTTTGCTCCCGCGAGCATGGAACCGAGATCGAGCGCAACCACGCGCTTGTTCTTCAGCACCTCGGGCACATCGCCGGAGATGATGCGCTGCGCCAAGCCTTCGACGATGGCTGTTTTACCCACGCCCGGCTCCCCGATCAGCACCGGATTGTTCTTGGTGCGCCGGGAAAGTACCTGAACCACGCGGCGAATCTCTTCATCGCGGCCAATCACCGGGTCGAGCTTCCCTCGACGCGCCTGCTCGGTCAGATCGCGAGCGTAGCGCTCAAGAGCCTGATACTTGGCCTCGGGATTCTGGTCGGTAATTCGCTGCGAGCCGCGCACGGCGGTCAAAGCCTTCAAGATGGCATCGTGAGTCGCGCCGTGACGGCTGAGAATCTGCTGGGCAGCATTCTGCTTGAGCTGCGTCGCCGCCAGCAGCAAGTGTTCGGTCGATACATATTCATCTTTGAAGTTGTCCGCCTCTTTAAATGCGCGCTCCAGTAGCTGATTTGCAGCCGGAGAGAGGCCAGGCTGCGCGGCTCCGCCTGAAACCTTCGGCAAGCGTTCGAGTTCCCGATAGAGATCGTTGAGCACGGCTTGCGGGCCGATTCCGATCTTCTCCAGGACAGGCGGGACGATGCCTTCCTTATCCTCAACCAGGGCCGCGAGAATGTGGACCGGCAACAATTCAGGATTGCCGTGCTCAGACGCGAGCTCATTGGCTCGCTGGACGGCTTCCTGCGCTTTTACAGTGAATTTGTCCCAACGGATAGGCATAAAGTTGTCCTATTATTCCTCACCCTGAGCGGGCCATGTTCTCCGTTTCGCTCAGAGTGACAATCATTAAGAGAATAATTGTAAGAAACGGGGAGGCGGTTGCCACCTCCCGTCGAAAACCGTCGAGCTATGCTCGACTTGCCCGGACGGGGGCGTCCGGGCCTACGTGAACCGCGCGCTAGCTTTACGCAGCTTTGCCGGCGCCCTTGCCTTCGAGCGTCCGCTCGCCACCGACGTTTACCTTAATCTGTTTCGGTTTGGCTTCGGCCTTCTTCGCCAGCTTGATCTTCAGCACGCCCTTTTCATAGTTGGCCTGGACGTTGTTAGGGTCAACTGTGCTCGGGAGTGTGAAGCTGCGAGTGAAGCTGCCATACTGCCGCTCGATCCGGCGATAGTTCTCTTCCTTCTCTTCCTTTTCGAAGTTGCGCTCGCCATGAACGGTCAGGGTGTTGTTCTCAATCCGGACATCGATGTCTTTCTCATCAATTCCCGGTACTTCGATCTTTAGAGTTACGTTGTGCTCGTCCTCGTAAACATCCACTGCCGGGGCGAACGTGCTGGTGGTCAAAGCTTCTTCGCGGTCCCCATACGACTGCTGGAACAGGCGATTCATGCGATCCTGCAGCGTGGAAAACTCGCGGAAGGGATCCCAACGGGTAAGAACTGCCATAGCTCAATTCCTCCTAAGATTTGATTGGTTTAATGGCTTCCATATGCATTGGATGCCTATTAGCGTGATTGGATAATAAAATGTGAGTGATTTACTGTCAAGTACTATTTAAACTTAAATTTCAGTAGCTTACGGTGGCTACCACGCATTTCAGGTATGCAGTTTCCGGGACGTGCAGCAGTATCGGATGATCTTTTGCCTGGGTGCGGTTCTCCAGCAGACGAAGATTTCTGTGGACATCTCGGGCGGCAGATGCCACTACCTCGATGAATTCTGCCG
>DAIMDJ010000305.1:2378-3922 GCA_036725905.1 Terriglobales bacterium | reverse complement strand
CGGGCTACTCGGACACAACCCCTGTTATGGAACAGTCTTCGAGTCAGTCACGGGACTTGTAATTTCCGATGGGGGTTGGTGCTTAAGCAAGGTCCGATGCGGGGTGTTTCCGTTTGGGCGTACCGCGAGCGTCCTTCTGGGCACTTGTTCCCCGGGGTTGGGGATGGTATTCACGAGGTAGCGCCCTTGGCTACAGAGGGGAAAGTCATGAGACCTCCGTTCGTTGTGTCTCTTCTTGCCGTGGCCCTACTTGCGGTTGCGTTTGCCGCATTGCCATCTTCGGAAGCGCCGACCGGTTTCGACAACCAGAGCAATGGGATGGTGGACGACGCGACGCACCAGGCTGATCAGGTCAAGTTTGACGAAGTAGAAAACGTCAGCGACGGCCTCGGTCCTCTATATAACGCGCAATCCTGCCGCGAATGTCACCAGAGCCCGGTATCCGGCGGGGGCAGCCAGGTCGCCGAGTTGCGGGTGGGCCACGAGGGAGCACACCACCGTTTTGAGAACGCGGAGATCCCCATCGCGCGCGGAACCGAGATCATCACCGGGCGCACCCTGGTGAATGATCGCGCCATCTGTCCCAATGGAGCGTTTCCCAACACCGAGATCCAGGAGCGCCTGCCTGACAGCGAAAATGTCCGCACAACCCGGCTGTCCCTGAGTCTTCTGGGCGACGGGTTTGTGGAGGCGGTGGCCGATCAGACGTTTATCGAACTGGCTCGCAAACAATGTAAGGAGACGCACCACAAGATCTGCGGGCAAGCGATCTTTGTCCCCATCCTCGAAGCTCCCGGGCAGACCGGGGTTGGGAGGTTTGGCTGGAAGGACCAGCACGCCAGCCTGCTCTCATTTTCCGGGGACGCCTACCTGAACGAGATGGGCATCACCACGCGGCTGTTCCCCGACGAGGTGACCAAGCTGTGCAACACCGCTTCCGAGCCCAACGATGTGCCCGATCCGGACGGGCTAGACGACCTGGACCACTTCGCGCGCTTCATCCGCGCTACCAAGGCGCCGGCGCGCGACGGGCAACTGGCAGCGACACCGCAAACCAGGCGCGGCTCCGAGCTGTTCGAGAAGGTCGGCTGTGCCACCTGCCACGTGCGCGCTTTGACCACCGCACCCGCCGGAACCAAGATCAATGGTGGGAAATTCACCATTTCCGACGCGCTGGGAGCGAAGACCTTCCATCCCTATTCGGATTTCCTGATGCACAACGTGGGGACGGGTGACGGCATCGTCGTCCCCATGTTGGAACATTACGGCCGCAGGATGTATCAGACGACATGGAGGAATTTTTCGGGCGAGGACTTCCACAACGCGCGGTTCAAGGTACGGACAGCGCCGCTGTGGAGCGTCCGGCTGCGCAGCCGGTTGATGCATGACGGAGCTTCGGTGACTCTGCGAGATGCGGTCACGCGCCATGGCGGCGAAGCTTCCGAGGTAATGCACCACTTCGAAAAACTATCGCACGCCGACCAGGAAGCAATCCTCGAATTCCTCCGGTCGCTATAGGATCGTCAGGAAGGGCGCCTGCGAAG
>DAIMDJ010000305.1:0-2278 GCA_036725905.1 Terriglobales bacterium | reverse complement strand
GAACCAAATTCATCCACCACAACCGCCATGTGCCGTTTTCGTTCTTTGAATTCGTCGAGCAGCTCAGTTAGTGGCTTGGTTTCCGGGACCACCAGCACGTCGTGCATGATCTGGCTGATTCTCATCATCGGGATGCGCGCCGCCATAGGTTGCAGCGGGCTTGCGGTGAGCCGCAGGCGCGTCCAGCGCATTAGGTCCTTGGCGTAGAGCACGCCGATAATGTGCTCGGGACCGCTTTTGGGATCATAGATGGGAATGCGCGAATGCTGCTCTTCAACCACACGGCTGAGCGCGTCGTCCAAGGTCAGATCTCCAGGCAGCGAAAAGATATCCGGCCGAGGCACCATTACCTCGCGCACGGTGATGTTTTCCAGCTCCAGCGCGTTGTGGATCATTTCCTCCTGAAATGGCGGAATCTGCCCGAATTGCCGGCTGGCAGTCACGATCAGCTTTAGCTCGTCTGGCGAATGAATGGGTCCCTGCCGCAACTTGCGCGAGCCAAAAATTCGCAGCACAGAACCGGCAGCCCGGCTCATTAAAAAAAGCAGTGGCCTCGTCAGCGTGAGGAAAACATCCATGGGCGCAGCGACAGCTAAAGCAACCTGTTCAGCACGCTGCAAAGCCAACGACTTAGGTACTAGTTCTCCAAGGATTACATGCAGGCAGGTGATCAGGCTGAAGGCGATTATGATCGCAATGGTATGAGCATAAACCGCGGCATGGGGCATTTCATGCACAAAGCGGAAGCTCTCCACCAGACGGGCGACCATAGGCTCACCGATCCAGCCCAGCGTCAGGCTGACGATGGTGATTCCAAGTTGGACACCGTTGACAACTTCGTCCAGATTCCGGTGTAGCTTTTGAACGATGCGCGCACCAATGCGGCGGGCCTCGATGAGCTGCTGAATCCGCGTGTCGCGCACGCTCACCAGGGCAAATTCGGCGGCGGCGAAGAAGGCATTGGCTGCCACCAGAAGCAGGATGAGAAACACCCGCAGCAGCACAAAAGCAATCATGAAGAGCCAATTTTAACACTGGCAGTGTACTTGGACCGGGATCTTAGAGCTAAGCTGTTGTAGAATTTAGGAGTAAGCATGATGTTGGGGTTCCGCAGTTCCGGCCTGATCTGGTATACCTCGCAGGTTTAAATCAAGATTTCCTGCTTCCTATTCTGCGATTAACTGGTCTAACGCAACGGCGCGAGTCGGCAGCAGGCTAAAGTTCAGCGCAATCTGAGGAACAAATCGCGTTCCGCTTTCGTAATCACCATAGGGCTCAGGAAACCAAAGTATCCGCCGCAGGAGGACGTTGTGAACGGGAATGGAAACGGCAAAAAGAAGCGCCGCAAACGGATCATCATTATCAGTGTGGTTGTTGGGGTGGTCCTGTTAGGAGCTCTGGGACTGTACGCGTTCACCCGCGGCGGAACGAAGATTGAGGACTCGAAGCTCGCGAAGGTGACGCGCGACGACCTGGCCAAGAGCGTGGTCGCGACCGGCAAAGTAGAGCCGATCACCAAGGTGGAAGTGAAGTCGAAGGCCAGCGGCATCGTCAAGAAGCTGTATGTGGAATACGGCGACCGGGTGAAAAAGGGACAACTGCTCGCGCAATTAGATAAAGAAGAGATTCAGGCGCAGGTGGATCAATCGCGCGCTTCCCTGGCCGCGGCAGATGCCAATCTTAAGAGTGCCGAAGCCGATTACGAGCGCTCCAAAGTGGATGCCGAGGGTCCCGACGTACCGTTGCTGAAACGCGCGCACGACCGCGCGCTAGGCATGGCCAAGGAAGGCGTCGTATCCACCTCTGCCCTCGAAGATGCGCAGAAAAACTACGAGCTAGCCTTGAATAAGCAGAATGTCGCCAAAGCTCAAATGACTGTCTTGAAGGCGAAAATCGCGCAGTCAGAAGCTCAAGTGGTGCGTGATCGCGCCAATTTGAAGCAGCTTGAGGAGCAGCTCGGTTACACCGATATAGTGTCGCCGATTGATGGAATTGCGCTCTCGCGCGATGTGGAAATGGGCGATGCCGTTAGTTCCATCCTTGTGCTGGGATCCTCCGCCACCTTGGTGATGACTCTCGGCGATACCAGCGAGGTGTACGTAAAAGGCAAGGTGGATGAGAGCGACATCGGCAAGGTTTATCTGGGACAGCCGGCGCGGATCAAAGTGGAATCATTCAAGGAAAAGACCTTCAACGGCAAGGTGACGAAGATCTCCCCGATGGGCGTGGAGAAAGATAACGTGACCACCTTCGAAGTACGGGTTTCGATCAACAATCC
>DAIMDJ010000304.1:0-3928 GCA_036725905.1 Terriglobales bacterium | reverse complement strand
AACCTTGTGCGAGGCACTCCTGAAGAAACGCTTGGTGCTTTTTTGCCGCCTCGATGCTTATCGGTAGCAACGGGAAGTCCTCCACAAGAGGACCATAAGGACAATACTTGAGCTCCCAGCAGGGTTTACAATAGCGTCTAGTCCTCTGACGAAAAAATCTGATTACTTGGTTGTCAGAAACATCATCTGGCAACTTCAAACGCTTTCGGAGCTCGGGATGCAGACCCATAAACCGACGTAAAGCTAGGGGTTACATCAACCCGGAGCAAAAAGAAAGTTTGCTATATGTCATATCAAAATCGGGGCGCCTTTCCTTTGTAAGGCACACTAGCGAGATTGAGGATTGGCCGTCGATTTGTAAGAATACGTTCTGACCGCGCCGCTGTAATCGCAGCGTGACTTTGCTGATCCTGGGGTTGTATTCTACGGCCTCGCGGGTATGGCAAATCGTTCAATTAGATTCTGAGGCATTCGCGTGGACACGCCGTTGCAAATTCTGACGTCCTCTCAAGGCAATCGAGGGAAAGGCGTGGAGGATCATCCCAGCGCCCTGAAGTACGACTTTCACGATCCGGCGTTCTACAACAACCCGTATCCGTACTATCGACGGATGCAGCAGGAGGATCCGCTTTGGCATAACCCCATCAGCGGGCATTGGGTCGTGACGCGCTATCACGATGTGATGGAGATTCTGCATTCGCCTCAATGCTCTAATTATCGTCTCGATGAGCTCTTGAGGCGCGTGCCGGATAACCGGAACGACGAGGCGGCGTCACTACGCGCGGCCTTAAAAGATCGCCTGCTCTTTTTGGAAGGGGAAGGTCATCTCCGTATTCGCAAGCTCGCCATGCACGCCTTTGCGAGTGACTCCATTCAGCGTCAAAAACCACTTGTCGCCGAAGTTGTGGAAGACGTTTTGGATCACCTCGATCCGTCCAGTCCCGTCGATCTGGTGGCAAATGTGACCAACCTCATTCCTGGCCGCGTCATCCTACACGTTCTTGGTTTCCCGGAGGAAAAGCAGCGGGAAATGAAAGAGTGGACTGACGATGTCTACGCGTGGCTGGGCACGGCCACCGGCACCATTGAAGAACGGACGGAGCGCGCCGTAGAAGCGGTGCAGCGCCTGACGGAAGCCATTCGAAGCGAAGTAACCCGCGTCCGCCAGTCACCTCGCTCAGACGTGTTGACCGCGCTCGTGCATGCTGAAGATGAGGGCCACCAGCTAACTGACGACGAGTTGGTGGCCAATGTGATCGGGCTGATCAATGCCGGACAGGAAACAACAACCTGCCTCCTCGCCAATGGGATGCTCGCTCTTTTCACGCATCCTGAAGAGCGGGACCGGCTCCGAGCGCAGCCCGGGCTTTGGGAAACGGCGATCGACGAGTTCCTGCGTTACGAGTCACCAGCTCAGTTCGTTGCTCGTCGAGTCGAATCTCCCATCACGATTTGCGGCTTTACTCTTGACCGAGGGGCGTTTGTTTCACTGGGACTTGGCGCGGCCAATCGCGATCCCGCCGTTTTCACCACTCCAGATCGCCTCGATATCGGCCGCAAGGAGGGACGCATTCTCGCCTTTGGATTCGGACCTCACTTCTGCGTCGGCTCCGCCCTGGCCCACCTCGAAGCCTCCGTCTTTTTCCACGAGATCGAGACCCGTTACCCGAAACTGCAATTAGCCGTCTCGCCAGCGAAAATCGAGTGGCGGCACACAGTTTCCTTCCGGAGCCCGCTCATATTGCCGGTCGTGACCAGATAGCGTCCTCGCGGATCGCAGTCTTACTCGACACTGTCTCGAAAAGAACGTTTGCTATATGTCGGATAAAGCCGCCCAGCTACTCGATGCTGATGTCCTTCGCAAGTTCTTTGGTGATCTGAATACCGTTGCGCTGGACGGGAACTTCGACCGGAAAGCGCTTTCCGCCCGGCGCGAAGACTAGCTTGCCGACACTAAGGAGAGGCAGTCGGCGATGGGAAAGCCGTCAGTGGTGATACCACGTAAATCTGATCCCATATTTTCAGCACTAGGGCCATTGACGTCCATTTGCCTTCGACCGATATGGGCAGATTGGTCCACGTCACAAACGTCACGTGGCTGTTGGGGTCGTAGCCCATGTGCGCATTGTAGCCGGGGGTCTCGCCGCCGTGAAAATATACCGCGTTCGGGCCCCAACGCAGTCGCTCCATGCCGTAACCGTACTGCTGGCCGTCGGGCATCCTCGGGTCCTTGGCCTCCAGGCTGTCGAGCCAGCGGCGCTGATACGCGGCGTCGAAGACGCGCCCGGCAACCAGTGCCTCGATCCAGATGGCGAGATCGCTGGCGGTGGAGATGACGCCGCCAGGAAAATAGGCAAAAGAGGGGTTCAGGTCCGTGTAGTCGGTGGGCAGGAGGGTCCCGGCCCGTGCCGCGGCTTGGATGTCGGGCGGGTACGGCGTGTCCGTCAGGACAAATAAGGAGCTGCCGTATAGGTAGCCGTGGGAGTAGGGATCGGGAATGGTGTTCGAAGTGCGAGCGGGGAGGAAAGTGTCGTGCATCCCCAGCGGCCCGAACAACCGGTCCTGCATCGCCCGGGCCAGTGGCCTGCCATCGACCTGCTCGGCGATGAGGCCGAGAAGCGTGTAGTTGGTGTTGTTGTATTCGTAGGCGGTACCAGGCGGGAAGTTGGGCGAGCGCGCGAACGCGATGGCCAGCACCTCCTCTGTGGTCCAGACCTTGGTCGGGTCCCGGTCCACGATGGCCGCGAGCTCGGGAGCATCAGTGTAGTTGTAGAGGCCGCTGCGCATCCTCAGCAGTTCGTCGATCGTGATGTTGTCGCCATTGGGCACGCTCGGGACGTACTTCGAGACTGGATCGTCGAGACTGAGCTTACCTTCCTGGGCGAGCAGCACGATCACCGCGGCCGTCATCGACTTGGTATTGGAGGCGATCCTGAAGTGGGTGTCGGCGCGGGGCGGGCTCATCGTGCCCAGTCGCGTGGTGCCGTGGGTGACCGTGAACTCGCCCTGGGGTGTGCGCAGGAGCACCACGGCGCCGGGCACCAGGAGCTCTTTGGCGGTCGTGTCCACCATGGTCTGCAGCGCAGCCTGGTCGATCGGCTTGAGCGCCGACGAGCTAGGCCGCGAGCACCCTGCGATCAGGAGAGCAACACCGACCAGCAAGCTCGCGTCGGCGCGCATAGGAAATTCAAACGTCATTTTGCCAATGATCAATGTTGCTGGCGTACCTCTTTTCCACTCCGGTGGAACTCATGCCTAACTATGATTAGACGAACCTTCGCCTTTTTTCGCGAACGAAGTTTCGTCTATTCGGCAGAATCCTACGAAAGCATCGGAGTGATGGCACCACAAAATCTGATTGCTATATGTCGGATAAAGCCGCCCGGCTACTCGACGGTGATGTCCTTCGGAAGTTCTTTACTGATCTGAATGCCACTTCGCGGGACAGGAACTTCGACCGAAAAGCGCTTTCCGCCCGGCGCGAAGACCCGCAGAACGTCATACCGACCGTCGAAGTGCGTGTCGATTAGGCCCCACCGTGCGTGTGCGTACCCTGGATCGTCGTGCAGTTCGAAATCGACGACACCATCGTGGTTGCGATCATAGTAGGTGACGACGCTCTGCCGCGAGCATGCGCCAAGCGCAAGTGCTGCGACGAGGATCAAGCTGCACGTAAGGCGAAACATCTACGGCTTAGTAACAAAGCTCAGCCGCGCCTAGCGAGAGCGCGACTGGGAACGTCTGGAAGTATTTTAATCATGAGAACCTCTATCGGGCAGACTCTAAACGAAAACATCGGAGTTACGGCAACAAAAAATCGCTTTATTATTTGTCATATCAACTTGGAGGCGGCAGCTTAGAGCGGAGGGCAGTCAAAGTGGAAATCATTATTGCAGAATTTCACCATATCGACGCTCCAACGCCTTAG
>DAIMDJ010000303.1:0-3933 GCA_036725905.1 Terriglobales bacterium | reverse complement strand
GTTACGCTGTTGCGGACGGCGCCGCCCATCTGGCGGCGCCTGCTGGTACCCTCGGATATCACACTGGCGGATCTGCACGACCTGCTGCAACTGGCCATGGGCTGGACCGACTCTCACCTGCACGAGTTCCTATTCCGCGGGAAGCGCTATGGTTCGACTAATCCGGACGTAGGTGTGACGGAGGCGATCGACGAGCGCAAAGTACGGCTCAATCAATTACTGTCCCGCGTGGGAGCAAAGATCGTTTATACCTACGACTTCGGCGACGGTTGGGAACATGGCATAGTCCTCGAAAAGGGTTTGCCGGTAGAACCAAACATGGCCTATCCGCTGTGCACGGGCGGTCGAGGCGCTTGCCCGCCTGAAGATTGCGGGGGCCTCGGAGGGTTCTATAACTTGTTGGAGGCGTTACAGAATCCGCGTCACCCTCAACGCGAAGAACTTCTTGAATGGCTGGGTGAAGACTACGATCCGGAAAAGTTCTCCAGCGAGGAGATCAACCGGATACTGCACGGAAGAAAAAGGCGGGCGGCTCGATCTTCAGGATAAAAACGCGTCGGAGTTGTGACTTCTGGCCGCAAGTACCGACGCACCAGGCTCACCCCACACAGGCTTGCCGAAAGGACACACCTGAAACCACACACAGCCTACCGAACGACGACTTGGGGATTCTATGTCCCGCTGTACTCGTTCGCCGTGCAATTGGGGCAATCTAGAACGTCAACTTCAATCCAAACTGAATTTGTCGCGATGTCGTCACCGTGCTCAGAATAGCGCCGGCGCTAGGGTTCACCATGCCTGTGGGCAGCAGAGCAGTCCGGTTTGCTTGGTTGGGTACCCCGAAGTTCGGATGGTTGAAGATGTTGAACATCTCGGCGCGGAAGTGCAGCGCCTTGGTCTCCCCCAACGCGAATTGCTTGAAGAGAGAGAAATCGCAGCTCACGAGTTTAGGGCCAATCAGCGTGTTCCTGCCAAGATTACCGATCGTGCCGGCGGGCTGCAGCACAAACGCGCTTGCGTCGTACCAGCGCTTGGGATCGCCGAGGATCGGATTGTTGGACGCGCCTGGCCGGACGTTCGGCCTTTCGTGAATGGAGAAATCAATGGTGTTCAAGTTTCCCGATTGGTTGTGGCCGAGCCGCACTTCAAATGGAGTGCCCGACTGAGCTGTCACGATGCTGTTGAGCTGCCAGCCTCTCACCAGCACCCCGGTTAGACCTGCGCTGCCTCTTCCGAACGGTAGTTCATAGCTCCAGTTCGCCACCAGAACATGTTTCACTGAAAAGCTCGAAAGGCCGCGGTCCGCCTTGCGGTCATAGAAATCAATCGAATATTGGGTGGTGTTGTCGAAATCCTGGGAGTTAATGCCGCTCGATTCGTCAATCGAGCGGGAGAAAGTATATGAGAGTTGCGCGCGCAAGCCCTGCGAGAGTCGTTTGGTTACGCCCGCCTGTAGTGCGTTGTAGAAGGATTGCGCATCGGTCTCGCGCTGAGTGACGCCACCAAAAGTCGCGTTGCGGCGACCCAGCGACGGTTGGTAAGTCTTTACACCGTTTACGAGGATCGATGGGGCTAAGTTGGCATCAGCAACCCGAATCAGGTGGAGCCCGTGAGAGCCTGCATAGCCGAGCGTCAGGTCCCAATTACCAGGCAGAGCGCGCTGCACGCTTAAGTTGTACTGCATGATATAAGAGGGTTGCAGGTCGTAGTTCACCGTCTGGAGATTGGCCTTGAGATTTCCGGCAGGACAGCCTCCCGTTGGGCCGCCGGGAACTCCGCAGACTGGAGCGTTCGCGTTGAAACCTTGCACGGCGTTCGGAAATGGGGGATTTGTGCGGCTCGTGCGCGTCGTGAATGGCGGATTGAGGCTGCCCGAAAATACATAATACTTGGGCAGAAGCTGGTCGTAGAAGATCCCAAACCCAGATCGCACCGAAGTCTTTCCATTCTTGAACGGATCCCAAGCCAAGCCAATTCTCGGCGCAAAGTCCTTCAGTGCCGGGTTGGCGTACCAGGGGTCCCCAATGACCATAGCAGAGTCTGAAATGCTGCGGAGGTTGGAGATTTTCCCGTTTACTTCTGTGGGGACTGTGGCGAACTCGTATCTTAGGCCCAAATTGAGGGTTAAATTTGGTTTCCAGCGATAGTCGTCTTGCACGAAAGCCGCGTAGAAAGATTGCCGGAAGCCACGATCCGGATCAATTCGCCCCGGCACAGCGAAGTTGAACGACGAAGGCGTGCCCGTCAAGAAATTCGCCAAGCTTGTGAAAATCATGATGCCGCCCAGCTGGCTCGTCGTATGCTGATTGAACTGCAGGCGCTGGCCCTCGCCACCGAAGCGCAAACCGTGAGCAGCCTTGGTCCAAAACAGCGTGTCATGCCACTGGTAGTTATTCAGGTGATCGTTCCGCGGTAGGCGGTAATCACCCACCATCTCCGTCACCAGTCCCGAAATCGTCAGGAACCCGAACTGCACGCCGCCCGCCGACGGAGGTATCCACCAAAGGCTTGGCGGCACATCTACAGTGCGTTGGTTATCAACCTCAGATGTCGACCGCGCGAAGCTCACGCGCAGCGTATTCAACAGTCTCTGTGAAAACGTGTGTACGTGTTCAAGCGTCACGTATTGATTGCGCGAGCGCTCCTTAAAAAAGACGTCCGGCGGCTTATTGTTGATCTGCCGGTCGACGTTGCCGTTGTCGAAGGTGTAGCGGCCAAACAAGATGTCCTTCTCGGAAAAGTGATGATCGATCCGGCCCTGCGCGAAGTATTCATCGGTGGGTTGGCTTCTCGTGAATGAGTACTCGGCAACGCCGCCCCCGAGCACCCGCCCGTTCGCCCGCGGGAACAAAATCTGTACTAGTGAACTAACCGCGCCAGTAGCCGAATTGCGTGCGTTATCGTCCAGCACGTTCGTTAAGCCCGTTACTCCCAGCCGCTCCTTGATGGCCTCGAAAGCCCCGAAGAAAAACGTCTTATCCTGCCGAATCGGCCCGCCCAGTGTTCCCCCGAATTGATTGCGCTTAAAAGGCGGAATGCGATTTGTCGCCGGATCAAAGTAGTTCTTCGCGTCCAGCGCCGAATTGCGCAGATACTCAAACAAGTTCCCATGGAGTTTGTTAGTTCCCGACCGCGTAATCGCATTGATGATGCCGCCTGAAGATCTGCCGAACTCCGCCGAATAAGAATTCGTCAGCACCTGGAATTCCTGCACCGTCTCCACGCCCAGCAGCACGCCGGCCACCGACCCCGGTGTTTTGTTGTAAACATTGTTGATGTCAGAGCCGTCCAGCAGGAAACTGTTCTGCTCCGGCCGCGCACCGTCAATAGTGATTTTCTTTCCACGTCCGCCCACTGCGTCGCTTCCCGCCGCGACCGCGGCGTTTACACCTGGCTGCAAAAGTGCCAGCTCCTGAAACGAGCGCCCATTGAGCGGCAGATCATTCATCTGCGAGCGGTTCACGGTCCCGCTCAGCGCTGCGGAGGCCAGATCGATCGGCGGGGCCTCGTCGGCGCTAACGTTTATGCGTTCAACGCCGCCCGTAATTTCCAGTTTGACGTCCAGCACCGCATCTTGCCCGATCGTCAACTTAATGCCCTTCAGCACCACCGGCTGAAAGCCCGCCACCTTAACGCGCAGCTCATACTCTCCCGGAGGCAACAGTGGTTCGCGATAGCGGCCCTTATCGTCCGTAATAAGAGCTCGCACCGCGCCTTGTTCGGCGTTGCGGATTTCGATCGCCGCGCCGGGAACAAAACCCCCGGACGGGTCGTAAACCGTGCCTTGTAAGCTGGCCCCTACCGTTTGGGCCAAACAGGTGCTGGTATTGACAACCAATGAGAGAAATAGCACTCCCCAGGCAGCTCGCATAGCAGACCCCTTTCACACAAAACTAGCAGTCTGTTTTCGGTACGATACGCCCAAAATCGTCC
>DAIMDJ010000302.1:0-3958 GCA_036725905.1 Terriglobales bacterium | reverse complement strand
GCTGGGTAGTCATTGTCAAACACGAACGTGTCGTGGTAATGAGGATTGCGGATTCCGGCGGCACGCAGGTTTCCCGGACACATGTAGCAGGTGGAATCGTAAGCAGGTGACGCTGAACTGGACAACTGCTCGAGTTGTCCGAGCCAAGGCCGCTGGGTACGATGCGGAGAAACTAGCACCCATTCCTTCGTCAACGGGTTGAAGCGACGATGCGGATGCTGCTTGAGATCCGATGAGCTCATGCGCGTCTTTGAATGGATAATTTCTGTGATCTAGGCACCAAGGCCTATTGCGACCTGAAGAGAATATCTAACTTTTGTTCGGCGTGTAATTGTGTGTCGAAACAGAGCACTCGCGTTCTCGGCAGGATCTCGGTCGCAGGACCAGCTTCGCTCATGCTTCAATCTCACATGCCCCTTCGGCGGCAGCGGATGCGAATATCTGAGGCGAAAAGCCGGCGAGGCGTTCATATCCAGCGCTAACGTTTTGTGCGAACTCGCCGACCGACTCACATGCGACAAGACTAATCGTGCAGCCTCCAAAGCCGCCTCCGGTCATGCGTGTCCCGAAAACGCCCGGTTGTGCTTTTGCCAGATCAACCATGAGGTCGAGTTCGGAACGGCTAACCTGATAGTCATTCCGCAAGCTGTGGTGGGAATCTGCCATGAGCCGGCCGAAGGTGGGGAGGTCGCCACGTTCCAAGGCATCCGCGGCTTCTGCCACGCGGGCGTTTTCGGTGACTACGTGCCGGCACCTTTTATAAATGACTATGGGAATTCCGCTGGCGTGCCGTTCCAGATCAGCGAGGCTGACATCACGCAAGCTGCCCACGTTTGGCAACGAACGGGAAAGTAACCGCACGCCTTCTTCGCATTCGGCCCGTCTGGTATTGTATTCGCCGCCGGCAAGCTCGTGCTTGACCATGGTATTACAGATCACGAGGCTAACCTGGCCGGGCAGCGGCAACAAGTCGTACTCCAGGGAGCGGCAGTCGAGCTTAAGTGCGTTACCGGCGTGGCCATAGCATGCGATGAACTGGTCCATGATGCCGACCCTGGCTCCGACGAAATCGTTTTCGACGCGCTGGCAGATCCTGGCAAGATCGAGCCGGTGTACTGAGATTCCAGAATTTTCCAGCAGCGCGAACCCTGCAGCGACTTCGACTGCCGCAGAGGAACTGAGACCCGATCCGATCGGCACCTCCCCGTGGATTAGAAGATTTGCGCCCTGCAGATGGCATTGCGCTTGTTCCAGCATGCTGGCCACGCCCGCCACATAATCGCTCCAATGTTTTCGCGGGCGAAGCTTATCTTTTCGCAAATCGATTTCGATGCTCTCGGAAAAATTTTCGGAATAGACCAACAGTCTGCGATCGTTTCGAGGAGAGACGCCAACCCAGACATAAAAGTCGATAGCGGCTGGCATCACCAAGCCATCGTTGTAATCCGTGTGTTCGCCGATCAGGTTCACACGCCCCGGCGCACGGTAAATCCGTGCCCGCGCGGCATAATGCTCGCGAAATTTGTTTTGCAATCCCGCGGCGATCGTGTGCGCAGTCCGCTTTTGAGTCTGTGCAGTCTTCAACATCGGTTTCATTGATGTTCGGCGGCTGACATTCAGCCTCCTGCTTTTGGCACGTACAGCGATGAGTTGCGTCGCCTGGGAACAAAATCACTGTCAAGGATCGGCTGCGCCATCCCGCTCATTCAGAGCGCACTTCCACCTGCAAGTTAATAGCTTACTGCAACTGAAAAAAGCTCTCGTCAGCTCTCATTCGCCAGACGGATCGGCATATAATCCGGGCGCACCATGATGGTAAACGGAAATCTCAGATTGCAAGCGCTAGCAGACCGGAGTCCGCAATGAAAACTCGGAACATCATCATCATTTTTCTAGCGCTGGTTTCATCGGTTACCACTCTGTTTGCTGCAAGCATCTTCGCCTCCGAGGAAGCACGTGATCAAGAAACAAGCATTTGGCACCGTTCCAGAGGGTCGTGTTGACCTCTACACAATGACGAACTCGCGTGGTATGGAAGTTCGTGCCATGAATTACGGCGGAATCATTGTTTCGCTGCGGGTTCCCGATAAGAAAGGTGTGCTGGCTGATGTGGTGCTCGGCTTTGACACTCTGGATGCCTATCTCAACAACAAGCCATATTTCGGTGCCATCATCGGGCGCTACGCGAATCGCATCGCTAACGGCAAGTTCACTCTGAACGGAGCCGGGTATCGCCTAGCCAGGAACAACGGCATGAATTCTCTGCATGGCGGGCTGAAGGGATTTGACAAGGTCCTCTGGCGCGGGGAGCAGTTTGAAAACAATCAGGGCATTGGTGTGGTCTTTACCTACACCAGCAAAAATGGTGAAGAAGGCTATCCCGGGAACCTGAAAGCCAAGGTGACATACACCCTTACAGACCAGAGCGAATTGCAAATCGAATATCAAGCTACCACCGACGAAGCCACGCCAGTGAACCTCACCAATCACAGTTATTTCAATCTTGTGAGCGAGGGAAATGGCGATATTCTCAAGCACAACCTGATCTTGAACGCCGACCGCTTTACCCCGGTGGACAGCACGCTTATTCCGGCAGGCGAACTCCGGTCAGTGGCTGGGACCCCTTTCGACTTCACAAAGCCAACTGCGATCGGAGCGCGCATCGACACGAATAACGAACAATTGGCGATCGCGCACGGGTACGATCACAACTTTGTCTTGAGCCGGAAGGGCAGTGGGTTGGAATTGGCAGGCCGCGTCCATGAACCGCAGACGGGGCGCGCACTGGAGGTTTACACCACTGAGCCAGGTGTACAGTTTTACACCGGAAATTTTTTAGACGGAACCATCACCGGCAAGCATGGCCACGCCTACAACAAGCATGCCGGGCTCTGCCTCGAAACCCAGCATTTCCCAGATTCGCCTAACCATTCCAACTTTCCCTGGACTATTTTGAAGCCTGAGCAGACCTACAATTCGCGCACAGTGTATAAATTCTCTGCTGAATAGGCATCTGGCGAGTCATAGCACTGGAATTTTAGGAAAGCTGCGTGGCCGGAGCGGCGCCCTTACCTTGTTCGCTGCAATTCGATTCCAAGCGGACCACAGCGTTCCAACAGACGAATAAGAATTTCTTGCTTCACTGCTTCCACCAACTAATGAAACAGCACCGCGAGAGAAAGGATTGGTCGGGGAGAGAGGAGTGGAACCTCCGACCGCGTTGGTCCCGATCAGCTAGGGGCTGAATGTGCTGTGCGATGGTTCTCAGCTTATAATCTGGCCCGCGCCCCTTTGGCGCCCCGCGTAGGTAGGCAAGTGATTCCGCCTGATAATTGCTGCCTGCCTGGTGACCGAAGTGGCAGAGCTGCCGGCTTTCGGTGCTGACCGCAAACCGCGAACCTGAAGCCTTGAAAAAGTCTTGGCCTATGGCTATGGATGATTTATCTTGGCTGGAATCGGGTCAGCCAAACCGCTCAGGTGAGGTGGACAGTCACTCTGTTTCTTGCTCCTTGGCGTCGCCAAGATTGCAAGATGTCTCGAAGGTTCGAAGAGGATTCCAGCCATGAAATCTCCTCTTTTTCTGTGCATCTTTCTTGTAGCGCTGTCCCTGTGTGCATCTTCTCCGTTCTTCGCTTACGCCAGGAGCGCCGCTCCTGCTGCTTCTTCTCCATCAGACCCGCAGGGCGGACAGACTTCCGAAGTGGTAATGCCCCGATCCTCATCTGATGTGGTCATTCCGGGCCCTCTGCGATCATTCCTGCGCATGGCCGGCATCAGTCAAAAGGTTTCGCCAGAGGAAGTGTTGCCGTTGCTGGCTCGCAACGTGTTCGCGCAGGGTTATCAGGGTTGGCAGGGTAGTGGTGGACGAACTGAGTTTCTTGTCCTGCTGATCCGCTATGTGCAACAAGCGAGAGAATTGAAGGCTCTTGCCGGTTCAGAAGGCATTCTCCATGTTTCA
>DAIMDJ010000301.1:1671-3974 GCA_036725905.1 Terriglobales bacterium | reverse complement strand
GATCGCCTTTGTGTTTGAGGATTTCGAGATCGGAGCTTGTTCTGGCGATCAGCCCGCTCTGCACGCCGAGATCGCCAATCGCGCTGGCCAACTTAGCTTTGGTGGCCTCGAGATCGGCTCTGGTCGAGGCAACATCGCTTTTTACCCCGCCGACGTCGGTCTTCACACCTGCTACTTCGCCAGTTACCGCGTTGATTTGCTGCTTTTCCTGCTCGGCAAGACGAGCTTCTGCCGCGCGCTGTGCACGGGTGATCGCGGCCGCGCGGGAGGCCAGCTCTTTCTTGGTGATCCCAACCTGCTGGGCCAAGGTTTCGTCCGAGGCCTCAGCCGACTGCATACGTTTGGTCAGCTCGGCGATTTGCGCGCTGCTCGCAGCCTGATCTTTGCTCAGTTGATCTAGACGCCCGCGTAGGTTGAAGATCAGAAAAAGCGATCCCGCAACATAGGCAATTGCAACTAATAACAATACCCATTTGCCAGTGCTGACTTCTGATATGGGATGCACTTCGGATGACTGAAAGTCCTCGTCCGGCATGAAAACCCCTCCGCAAAATGTAATGAGATGTTGAAGTGATTGTTGAACATGGCGGCTGCGCTGTCAAATGCCCACCGTCGGCATCGGCAGAGATCGGAGGACCAATAGAAGTCCTCAGCTCGGCTTCGGCCATCCTGAACGGTAAATGGTATGGTAAAATGGCAATCGTGGTTACCATCCTCACTCTCGATAAGACGGGCCGACTTGTGCTGCCCAAGCCAGTACGGGATGAATTGCAACTGAGGCCAGGCGACTCCCTCGAATTGGAGAGCTCAGAGGAACGCATCGTTCTGCGGCCAGCGCGGGGTAATGCGCGCATGAGGAAAAAACAAGGAATTTGGGTGCTTCACGGCGGGGCGCCGCTTTCCGCCGGTGTGGTGCGCGAAACAATTCGCCGCGTGCGCGAGGAGCGCGAACGCAAAGTTCTCGGAAAGACTCGGTGAAGTACTTCTTCGACACCTCCGTCCTTGTGCCGGCGCTGCTTGACGAACACCCTCACCATCCAGAAAGTCTGGCAGCCCTTATTCGAGCGAACAAGAAAAATGCCTGCTGCGCCGCGCATAGTCTAGCCGAGGTCTACTCCACTCTTACCCGCCTGCCCAGGACTCATCGCGTGAGCGGAGACCAGGCGATGCTGTTCCTCGCCGACTTAGTTGAGCGTTTGACTCTGATCGCTCTGGATGGATCAGAATATTGGGCTGCGATCGGTGAGGCCGCGGCGCAGAACATCTCCGGTGGCACAATTTATGATGCGCTGCTGGCCAAGTGCGCACTGAAGGCTGGAGCCGAGATTATTTACACTTGGAATGTGGGAGACTTCGAGCGTCTTGGGAAGCAAGTGGCAAGGCGCTTGCAGACACCATAGCAACGGACTTCAAGCAATTCAAAAGATCAGGAGGGAATGCTTCATAGCTCCACTTTTCTCAGCCGCAGTGAATTCGTAATTACTGACACCGAACTGAAACTCATCGCAGCCGCGGCAAAGATTGGCCTCAGCAGCAGCCCGAAAAATGGATAGAGCACGCCAGCGGCGATCGGCACGCCCAGCGAGTTGTACAGAAAAGCAAAGAACAGATTCTGGCGGATGTTGCGCATGGTTGCCCGGCTGAGCTTGCGGGCACGCACAATTCCGGCAAGATCTCCCTTCACCAGCGTGATGCTGCCACTTTCCATCGCTACGTCAGTTCCGGTGCCCATGGCGATGCCCACGTCGGCCTGAGCCAGGGCAGGCGCATCGTTGATTCCATCGCCCGCCATCGCGACCGTGCGGCCTTCTTTCTGCAGCCGCTGCACGACAGCCGATTTCTGCTCGGGAAGAACTTCAGCTTCGAACTCGTCGATTCCCAACTTCCGAGCAATGTTTTCGGCAGTTGCGTGGCTGTCGCCCGTGAGCATCACCAATCGCAACCCTTCGCGTTTCAGATCGCGAATCGCTTGTGGCGTGGATGGCTTAACCGGGTCAGCGACACCAAGCAATCCGGCAACTCGCCGGTCTACCGAGACGAAGATTACTGTCTCGCCCTTTCGGCGAAGCTCCTCTGCACGGGAGGAAAGCGTTGAGTCGCCTATGCCGAGTTCCTTGAACCAGTTTTCATTCCCAACTGCAACTTCTTTTTCGTCAACTTTCCCGCGAATGCCCCGCCCGGTGATCGATTCAAATTTCTCACTGGGACTGAGCTTCAGCCCGCGCTCGCGGGCCGCGGCAATGACCGCAGCGCCCAATGGATGCTCACTTCCCTGCTCCAAGGTTGCAGCCAGCCGAACCAAC
>DAIMDJ010000301.1:0-1571 GCA_036725905.1 Terriglobales bacterium | reverse complement strand
AGCGCCCAATGGATGCTCACTTCCCTGCTCCAAGGTTGCAGCCAGCCGAACCAACTCGTCTTCTTGCTCTCCTGCAGCGGCGACTACTGTTTCAACTTTCGGTTTGCCTTCCGTCAGCGTACCGGTTTTGTCGATAACCAGGGTGTCTACTTTTTCCAGAATCTCAAGCGCCTCGGCATTCCTGACCAGAACACCGGCCTGAGCACCGCGCCCAGTGCCGACCATAATCGCAATCGGTGTCGCCAATCCCAGCGCGCACGGGCAGGCAATAATCAGCACAGCCACGGCGTTCACCAGTGCGTGGGCCAGCCGCGGCTCGGGTCCCAGAACGGCCCACGCAATGAAGGTCACAATCGAAATCGCAATCACCGCCGGGACAAACCATGCCGAGACTCGATCTGCCAGACGCTGAATCGGCGCGCGGCTGCGCTGCGCCTTACTGACCAATTGCACAATCTGTGCCAGTAAAGTCTCGCTGCCCACGCGTTCAGCGCGCATCACGAACGATCCTGTTCCGTTTACCGTTGCGCCAATCACGCGGCTGCCGGGTTCTTTTTCTACGGGCATCGATTCACCCGTGATCATCGATTCATCCACCGCACTGCGGCCTTCGAGCACCATGCCATCCACCGGAATCTTTTCTCCCGGCCGCACGCGCAACCGATCGCCAGGCTGCACCTGCTCGAGTGGAATATCCTGCTCACTGCCGTCGCGCAGAATGCGCGCTGTCTTCGGCGTCAGGTCCAGCAAAGCGCGAATTGCAGCTCCAGTGCGGCTGCGGGCCCGCAGTTCGAGCACTTGGCCCAGCAGCACCAACGTCGTAATTGCGGCGGCAGCTTCGAAATACACAGCAGGCATTCCATCCATCTCGCGGAACGATGCTGGAAAAATCCCGGGCGCCAGGGTCGCCGCTACGCTGTACGCGTATGCGGCGCCCGTTCCCAGCGCGATGAGGGTAAACATGTTGGTCGAACGATTGACGACCGAACTCCAGCCGCGCTGGAAAAAGGGCCATCCGCCCCAGAGCACTACCGGAGTAGCGAGCAGCAATTCGATCCACGGCAGCCAGCCTCCGGGCAGCGCATGTTGCACAGGCATACCTGGCAACATGTCCGCCATTGCGATTCCGAGCAGCGGAAGCGTGAGCGCCAGGCTGATCCAAAACCGCCGCGTCATCTCGCGCAGTTCGGGATTTTCTTCCGCTTCAGCAGTGACCGTGCGCCGCTCCAGCGCCATGCCGCAGATGGGGCACGATCCGGGTCCGGTCCGCACAATTTCCGGATGCATCGGGCAGGTGTACTCGACTCGCTTCGCAGTGACCGGTG
The DNA here is from genome assembly GCA_036725905.1 of Terriglobales bacterium. GTDB lineage: Bacteria > Acidobacteriota > Terriglobia > Terriglobales > Acidobacteriaceae > QIAB01. Next base: position 246 of record DAIMDJ010000301.1, on the reverse strand, counting down.
CTTCCGGCTCAAGCGCCATTCCACATCGCGGACAAGCTCCGGAATTACTCTCCCGCACCTCCGGACACATAGGGCACACATAGCCGCGCTTTGCCGGAGCCGCAGGATAGGGTTCATCAGAAGTCCTTGCTGCCATCGGCTTCGCGCCTAACATCACAAGTCCGGCAGAACGCCCCGGAGCTTGGAGAAAGTTTTCAGGCGCGGCGTCAAATTTTTCTGCGCAGTGCTGACAGCAGAAATAATAGG
>DAIMDJ010000300.1:0-4035 GCA_036725905.1 Terriglobales bacterium | reverse complement strand
CACGTTTGGAGAGGACACTATTTACGATTTGGGGGGCGGGAATTTTGTTTTTGGGACTCGGCCCTTTTCGGTGACTTCCGGCCGTGAGCTCGATAAGACAACTGGAATTGGTTCGCTTGATTTTCAGAACAACGCCTGGGAAGCTACAGTTGCCAATTCCAACTACAATGCCCTGCAAACTAGCCTGGAAAAGAAGGTGGGCGACTTTCGTTTCTTGGCTGCGTATACGTGGTCAAAGTCTATCGATAACTCTTCTGGCTTTTTTGACCCGATAAACCCCTTCAATCCAAGCTTAAGTAGGGCGCTCTCCACATTCGATATCGCGCACAATTTTGTCGTCAGCTATAGCTACGATTTGCCTTTCGCCAGGTCGGCCCACGGGATCCAAGGCAAACTGTTTTCGGGCTGGACAATTTCGGGAATCACCCGTTTCAATACCGGTTTCCCGGTCACACTTACTGAGGATAACGACAAGTCGCTGTGCGGCTGTAGCGGGGCCGACGTGCCCAACTACGACGGCCAGCCGATCCATTTCCTCGACCCGCGAAAGGAGGGGAACCTGTTCTTTGATCCCTCTCCCTTCTCTCAGGAAGTCCTGGGCAGCGTGGGAAACGCAAAGCGCCGCTTTTTTCATGGACCGGGGATCAACAATTGGGATCTTGGATTTCACAAGAACACCCGAATTGGAGAAAGGACCGCCCTGGAATTTCGTGCAGAATTCTTCAACATTTTCAATCATGCTCAGTTCATGAAATCTGGTTCCGTCGTTGGCGAAGTCGACGGCAACAACCTCGGCCGAGTTACTGCCGCCCGTGACGGCCGGATCGGACAGGTGGCGCTGAAATTGTCTTTCTGAGAATCAACGCACCCGCAGCAGTGGGCAAAGGGCACGGCTTCGGCGCGTGCCCTCAATTTTTTCATTCTGCACAACCCCGAGTTTCCGCAAAGGACGGGCGGGGACGCCCGTCGCTCCACCGGGCCAAAACTTTTTAAGGACGGAGCGATGAACCTCTATCTCAAGAAAGTCGGCTTTTTTCTTACGCTGCTGTTCCTGTTGTGTTCAGCTAGTGATCGAACGCACGCGTTGGCTAAAAAAGCTGACGATTCACGATACCTAATTTCTAGAGTTGAAAATGCCTATCCGAGAGGCTAGGTTCTTATCCTGTGGTTCCCCTATGAAATATTGCCGGTTTAAGTTAGACGGACAGGACAGCTATGGCCTGGTTGAGCTCGTCATGGGAAAAGAAGTAATTACACGCGTTCTGGCGAGTGCGCCCGAAAAGGTTGGCGATCTCGAAGACCTCACAAGCAAACGGATGCCTCCGCTCGCGCTTGCGGACGCCGCGCTGCTGCCTCCGGTGCGGCCGTCGAAAATCGTCTGCGTGGGACGAAATTATCGTGAGCATGCCGCCGAATTAGGCAATGAGGTACCCAGCGAGCCGCTGATCTTTTTGAAACCGCCGTCATCCCTGCTTGCCCCAGGAGGCAGTATTCGTCGGCCACGAATTTCTGAGCGCACGGACTACGAAGGAGAACTCGGGGTCGTGATCAGTAAGCCATGCCACAAAATTTCGACCGAAGAGGATGTTCGTCCTTACATCCTCGGTTATACGTGCGTAAATGATTTCACCGCGCGTGACCTGCAGAACAAAGACGATCAATGGACCCGCGCAAAAGGCTTCGATACCTTCTGTCCAGTTGGCCCACTGGTTACAAATGAAATTGATCCCTGGGCGGGAGTTGGCGTCGAAACCCGTGTGAATGGCGTGATCCGTCAGCAGGGCAACACGCGGGATTTCATTTTTGGGCTTGACGTCTTAGTGCGCTTCATTTCCCAGGTGATGACTCTGTTTCCTGGAGACCTGATTGCCACAGGGACGCCTAAAGGTGTCGGGCCTGTGGTCGCGGGTGACGTGATCGAGGTTAGTGTGGAGGGCGTCGGCACGCTGAAGAACGTGGTGGTTGACGAGTAGGTGTCTTACTCGAGTGAAATCCTCTATGTGCGCACTGCGTTTACTACCGGGCATCTCGCCCAGTGGCCGGGTGCAACCTGCAACAACGGTGGCAGTTCGGCAGCACATTCCGCAACCCTGGATTCGCAGCGTGGTTCAAACGGGCATCCAGGAGGAAGGGCGTGCAGCGGCGGCACGGCGCCTTCAATCGTCCGCAGCGGGCGGGAGCGATCGGTTCTCAAAGTCGGAATGGCGTGCAGCAGGCCTCGGGTATATGGATGAGCCGGCGATGCAAAGATGCCTGCTTTCGATCCCAGTTCGACCAGATTTCCAGCGTACATGACCGCGACGCGATCAGCCACCTGCGAAACCACCGCCAGATCATGCGAAATGAACAGCATGGTTAATCCAAAGCGGGCGCGCAGACCGGCAAGAAGCTCGAGAATCTGCGCCTGGATGGTAACGTCGAGGGCTGTAGTAGGCTCGTCTGCAATGAGCAATTGCGGGCAGTTCACAATTGCCATCGCAATCATCACGCGCTGGCGCATCCCGCCCGAGAGTTGGTGGGGATAATCACGGGCACGACGCTCAGCGTCTTCAATGCCTACTTCGCGTAGGGCGTTCACCGATAAATTCCAGACCTCCTGCTTCGAGGGCTTCTGGTGCGCCAAAACGGCCTCGGCAATCTGGTCCCCCACCCGCATAACAGGATTGAGGGCCGTCATCGGTTCCTGAAAAATCATGGCCATGCGGCTGCCGCGCAAGCCGCGCATTTCCTCGTCCGGGAGCTTTAGAAGATCGCGAGAAATGCCGCCGTCCGAGAGTAGAATTTCGCCGCCCACCTGCGCTTGCTGCGGCAGCAGACGCATGATGGCGAGCGATGTAACGGATTTGCCTGAGCCCGATTCCCCAACCAGTCCAAGAACCTCGCCGGGAGCCAGGCTGAAGCTCAGGTCGCGAACGGCAAACAGTAATTCCGGGGACGTGCCATTTGCAGACTTTCCCGAGGGAAATCCCACCATCAAATTCCGTATTTCCAGGAGAGGAGGCACGAAGTTTATCGTAGCAGGAGTTCAGCCGCTCACTTCTTGTGCGGCGTCGCGAAGCTGTTGCACCGCCCATACGATCTCTTCGGCAGTGATCACCGCGGGAGGAGCGATCAATAGGTGGTCGCCAACGGTCCCGTCCACGCATCCTTGCACGGCATAGACAAGCAGCCCGCGTTTGGTTGCTGTCGAGGCTACCTTTGCAGAAAAATTGATCTCTGCCGGGAAGGGCTGCTTGCTTTTTTTGTCGGAGACGAACTCCACTGCCCAGAGCAAGCCGATGCCGCGGACATCGCCGACTGTGCTCAGGTCGCGGAGAGTCTCCAGAGTGCGCGCCAGTGTGTGCCCCGCCGAGCCTGCGCATGTTGAGTCTGCTGCCTGAATTAGTGCGTGCTTTCTCATGAAAGCCAACACCGCATGTCCGGCAGCTACGGAGATAGGATGTGAATTGTAGGTAAAGCCGTGCAGAAAAGCTCCTGAACCCGTTGCGATCGCATCAACGACTTTCTTGCTGGCAATCACAGCGCCGAGTGGCACATATCCGCTCGACAATCCTTTCGCAGTGACCAGAATGTCTGGCACCACGCCCCAATGCTCGACGGCGAAATTCCGGCCAGTCCGGCCCATGCCGGTCATCACTTCGTCGGCAATGAGCAGAACACCGTGTTGTCGGCAGATTTCCGCAATTTTCTGTAGGTATCCATCCGGCGGAACAACCGCCCCCAGCGTGGCGCCGCTCACCGGTTCGAATATGAAAGCCGCCACGCTGCCATGAGCCGCTTCAATCGCGCACTCCAGTTCGGCAGCGTACTGCAGGCCGCAGTTGCGGCAGCCGTCGCTGCAGTCATGCACACAGCGATAGCAGTACGGAATGCCAATGTGCGCAAACTCGCGCACCATCGGCAAATAGATTTCACGGCGCCGCTTGTTGCCAGATACGGAAAGAGCACCGAGTGTCGCGCCATGATAGCTTTGGCAGCGGCTTAGGATTTGATGGCGCTTAGATTCCCCAACTTCGACCTGATATTGCCGGGCCA
>DAIMDJ010000299.1:0-4037 GCA_036725905.1 Terriglobales bacterium | reverse complement strand
GTCGCAGGTAAGGTGTTTGAGCGTGGCCCGGCAATTCAGGTAGCCCTTCAAAGTGGAGTCAAGATGCAACAGCGGGACTGTATGGAAATTCGGCGGGAGCGCACCGATCTCAGTGACCTTCTGCGGCGAGCCGAGTAGAAAATATTTGTTCTCGTGATCCAGTCGTCCTAATGCCCGAACAATATTACGGGTGTAGGTGCCGACACCAAACTCGGTCATCCGGCGGATGTCGATAGCAATCTTCACGGAAAGATTTAACCACAGAGGGCACAGAGGAGCACAGAGGATTTGATTGTCTGCTCCCCCTGCGCTTTGCGGCTAGGCTCTTAACTCGGCTTGGGCTTTCGCCCTCCGCTCTGGGTACAGCGGGAAGGCTTCAGCGAGCTGCAGCACCTGTTTGCGGATTTTTCCCAGAACAGAGGTATCGGTCCGATGGTGCAGCACTTCAGAGATCCACCGACCCACTTGCCTCATCTCGGTTTCCTTCATGCCGCGCGTGGTCAGGGCGGGTGTGCCGATGCGAATGCCGCTCGGCTTCATCGGAGGATTCGTATCGAAAGGAATCGCATTCTTATTGACGGTAATTCCGGCTTCTCCGAGCGCCTTTTCGGCCTCGCTGCCCAGCATACCTTTCGAAAATACATCAACCAGCATCAGATGTGTGTCGGTGCCGCCGGAGATAATCCGGAAGCCCTCGCCGGCCAGGGTTTCGGCGAGAACTCTTGCGTTGGCCACAATCTGCCGGGCGTAATCGCTGAACTCCGGCTGCATCGCCTCAAGAAAGCAAACTGCTTTTGCCGCGATGATATGCACGAGCGGACCACCTTGCATCCCCGGAAAAACGACTTTGTCGATCGCAGCGGCAAATTCCTGCTTGCTGAGAATCATGCCTGCACGCGGCCCGCGCAAGGTCTTGTGCGTGGTCGATGTGACTATTTGGGCGTGGGGAACTGGTGAAGGATGCACTCCGCCGGCGACCAATCCGGCAAAATGCGCCATGTCGACCAGATAGAGAGCGCCAACTTTGTCCGCGATCTGTCGCATACGCGCAAAATCGATGATTCGTGGATAGGCGCTGCCCCCGCCAATAATCAGCTTGGGACGTTCCTTCTCGGCTAGTTTTTCCAGATCGTCGTAGTCGATGGTTTCAGTCTCTTTGGTTACGCCGTAGGGGACGATGCGGTAAGTCTTGCCGGAAAAATTTAGATGATGACCGTGCGTGAGGTGTCCGCCGTGCGCGAGGTTCAAGCCTAGTATTGTGTCCCCCGGTTGCAACACGGCCGCATAGGCTTCCATGTTGGCCTGCGATCCTGCGTGGGGTTGCACATTAGCGTGCTCGGCGCCAAAGAGTTTTTTTGCCCGCTCGCGTGCCAAATCTTCTACGACATCTGCAAACTCACAGCCCCCGTAATAGCGTTTACCCGGATATCCTTCGGCGTACTTATTCGTGAACACCGAGCCCATGGCTTCCAGCACTGCTTCGCTGACGAAGTTCTCCGAGGCGATCAGCTCCAAGCCCTCGTGTTGCCGCCGGACTTCGTTGTCGATCGCGTTCGCCACCTGCGGGTCCACTTCGAACAGTCGTGCAGACATTCTGTTCGCAGTCTTCATCTCATATTCTCCAAAACATAGCGATCATTCATTCTCGGGCAAACCTCGCTTATATACATCCGCATCGAGCAGTTCCATTTGTCTCTCAGGCGATTGCAGCGGAGTAAACCCGAACTGCGCATACAGCCCATGCGCATCCCGCGTCACCAAGCTCCAGCGGCGGAGATTTTGAAGGGATGGATGCTCCATGACACATTTCATTAGCCAGTTTCCGATCCCCTGCTCACGGTGAGACTCGATCACGAACACGTCACCTATGTAGGCGTAAGTGGCGAAATCCGAAATTACCCGCGCAAAGCCGATCTGCTGATGCTCTTCGTACACTCCGAAGCACAACGAGTTCTCTATCGACCGCGCCACAATTTCCCGGGGTATGCCCTTCGCCCAATAGCATTCGGTCAAAAATTCGTGGATGACATCCAAGTCCAGCCGCTTGCGATCAGTGCTGATGAGGAATTGACCCTTACGGTACTCGTGCGCGTTAATCGTTGTATGCGCGGCCACGCTTCATTCTAAATAAGTGGTTGGCGTTTGGCACGTTTAGGCGGGGCTGAGTGCTGCTTAGCGATCAAACGCCGTCCTAAAGAACGAAGCAATCTGCCAGCCATCTACGTATTTGTAGGGTGTCTCTCCGGTTGTGTAGTGGCCGCAGGGCAGCACCACAACTTTATGATCGAGATTATGGCGCGCGAACTGCTCGGCGACTTGCCTGGAAAATTCAGGAAGGAAAGTCAAATCGTACTTGGCATAAATGATCAGCGATTTCTTCGGCCAGCGCGAGAATTGATCGAAGTATGACATGGGGCTGATCGCGCTCCAGAGCCCGCGCAAGCGTTCCAGATCAATCTGCGGCTCCAGTCCCTCGCGAATGTGGCGCGTGGATTGCCCGTGCCAAACCACATCGGCAAAATACGTCGAAGCGTGATTGAATGCTGCAACGCAAATCCTGGGATCGTGTGCCGCCGCGAGAAACGCATAGCACGAACCCAGGCTCGTGCCGACAATTCCCAGGCGGTTATAGCCCTGCTGCTCGAGCCAATCCAGGCAACAACGGACGTCAATGACACCCTGACGGCAGGCATCGAGAGTGCGCCCGATGTTCGCCGACACCGCATAATCCGCACGGCGAATTTCTGCCGGCATACGAATATCGTGATACGGCATGCTCAGCCGCAACACCGCAATGCCCAGCAGATTCAGAACACGGCATAAGCCGGTATAAGCAATCGCGTCAGAATTCCAGTGCGGCAGCAGAACCAGTGCCCGACGCCCGCGCGCCGGGAACCAGCGGGCATTTGCCAAGTTATTCTCGGGAAACGGCGTGCGCACCGGAGAAGTAAAACGAAGAAAATCTGCATACGTGCCACGCACCTTTGCTTCAAGAGCGGCATCCGGAACTTCACGCGTGCTGAAAACCTGGACTTCCCGGCGTTCCAACTGGAAATCTGAGGGTTTCACGTATGAGTAGAATTCGTCGCTCGCGCTTACAATGCGGCGGTTATACTCCTGCAAGAATCTCTCGCACTGGTCGGAAGTATCCGCAGGCGCACAGCCGTTGCCGCAAGGCCAATCCTGCATCCACTCCAAACCCCAGTCGAGCGGACGCACTACGCGGTTGTTATCCACCGACGTGAGCCGGGTTTCCCAGTCATACATCCATTGTGCGTAGCGTGTGCGCATTTCTAATTACGAATATAGCAATGGAACCATGATTTCGTCCGGGCGGGAGCAGCGAAAAGCGATTATCCGGCTTCAGGCCTTCATATTTCACAGCCGAATGTGACATCCGTCACCGCGTCTATTTCAATGGCGGAACAATACTCGCCCTCGGAGATATTCTTTTCTTGTAGCTACATTTGGAGTTACAATGAACTTCGAGTGGGATGCAGCCAAGAACCGCAGCAACATCCGGAAGCACGGCTTTGATTTGGCGGACGCGGCTGAGATGTTCCAGGGTGCGTTGCTCGTACGCCCAGACACTCGCGAGGAATACGGGGAGAGTAGATGGATCGGAATTGGCATGATCCGGCACCGAATTGCCGTAGTTGCTTTTGCCGAACGCGCCGAGGAAACAGTTCGCATTATTTCAGTCAGGAAGGCCAATCATGTTGAGCGCAAGCAATACGAGAAAGCACTCCAGGACGAATTGGAAACGCGTTGATCGATTAAAGGACGAAGAAATCGACTACTCCGAAGTCCCACAACTTGGCCCTGATTTCTTTGCGGGTGCCGTACGCTGGCCTGGCAAAAAGAAGCAGATTACGCTGCGCCTTGATCCAGACGTTCTGGCTTTCTTTCGAAAGCACGGGAAAGGCTATCAAACCACTATCAACGCGGTCCTTCGAAAATATGTCGAGGGCCGCAAGCGGAGCGCGGGCTAGTTGCCGTACTTCCTCGGCACGCGCTTCGAAATTCCACACAGAATC
>DAIMDJ010000298.1:0-4042 GCA_036725905.1 Terriglobales bacterium | reverse complement strand
CTCGACTATTCGAGGAATCACCAGATTGCGAATGGCATCGAGCTGGGGCTGATTGCGAAAAAAGCAGGTTTCACCGACCGTGATTTCATTCAATAAGCTGATTAGTTCAGCCTGACGAATGGGCTTGATGGTCAGGCATTCGTAATATTCACGGAAGCTCTTAACTCCCACGGCCTGCATGCGTTTGGCGCAGCGATCCTCCAGGAAACGCAGCTTATTATCAGGTTGGAAGATACCCGCCACCTGATACACGAGGTCGCGAATCTGAACCAGGCTGGGATCGGGCGGCCCCTCAGGTCGCCCAACCGTCTTCGGGATGGATTGCGTCGTGCTCATTGTGTGAGTCCCTGTGCTACAGAATTACTAGCTGATGCGAGCAGATCAGCCGGATCTAAAACCAGGCGAACTCTGCCATCTCCGCTGATGGTGGCGCCTGCGATGCCAGAACAGTGATGAAGATAAGATCCGAGCGGTTTAATAACCGTCGATTCCTGGCCAATCAGGTTGTCGACAAGCAGCGCGAAACGTCTTTCGCCGATCCCGAGAATTACGACCTTGTCGCTGCCTTTTTCATCGGCGCGGTACTGAACTTTGAATATCTGCCTCAAACGCAGCAGGGGAACGGTTTCACCCCGCAGATGGAGCAGTTCGCTTCCTTCGAAACGGTGGAGCTCGGTGGCACGAATGCGCGCGGTTTCCACCACGGAGCGCAACGGGAGAGCATAGATCTCGTTTCCTACCTCCACGAGCAAAACGGGAAGAATGGCTAACGTGAGAGGCAGGCGCAAAAAAACTGTGGTGCCAGCGCCAAGTTTGCTTTCCAGCTCGATGGTTCCATTGAGCTTGGTGAGATTGGAACGAACTACATCCATGCCCACACCGCGCCCTGAGAGATCGCTGATCTTTTCCGCGGTGCTGAAGCCGGGAAGAAATACGAAGTCGAGAATCTCGCGCGTGGTCATGGTTCGTAGACGATCTGCCGTAACCAGCCCCTTTTCCATGGCTTTTTTGGCGATGCGAGCGGGATCAATACCGGCGCCGTCGTCGGCCACGCTGATGATGATTTGGTCGCCCTCCTGACGCGCTTCCAGCCGGATGGTTCCTTTGCGCGGCTTGCCCCCCGATTCGCGAACATCCGGTAACTCCAGGCCGTGATCGAGGGAATTGCGCACCAGGTGAACTAGAGGATCGCCGATCATCTCAACCATGGTCTTGTCCAGTTCGGTATCCTCGCCGCTTACTAGTAGATCGACCTCTTTCTTCAGGTTGTGAGCGACATCACGAACCAGGCGGGGGAATTTCCGGAATACCGTATCAATCGGCACCATCCGCGCACGCAGGCCGGCAGCCTGCAATTCTTCCGTAATAAAGCTGAGACGCGCTGTGGATTGGCTGAACGCCTCCGTCAGATCTTGCATCTCCAGGCGCCCCATGCTGAGCTCCCGGCTGAGCTGGTACAAGCGGTTGCGTTCCAGCACAAGCTCGCCGACAAGATTGATGAGTTCGTCCAGCTTGCGCACATCCACGCGCATAGTCTGGGCGGCAATCACGCTGTCTGCCTGCCGCTTCTGCCGGGCTAGGGCATTGCTCACGTCAGTTTGAGAGGCCAGGCCTTTTTCGACCAGCAGCTCGCCAATTTTGCGTATTTCTCCTGACTGGGCCTGCTGCTGAAGAACATCTTGCAGTGCGCCCGGCGCGATTACGCCTTCCGCAACCAAAATGTCCCCAAGACGGCTGGGAGCAGGGGCGGGCTTTTGTACTGCTTCCAGTTCGGCGATCAATCCATCCAGTGCGTAATCCTTCAGGCCGCCTTCGCGAATGTCTTGCAGCATGATACTGAGCTGATCGCGAGCAGCCAGAAGCGCATCCATAATCCGCTGGGAAAACTCGACCTCGGAGCGGCGTAGCGTGTTGAGCACGTCTTCAGCGCGATGGCTCAGTCGCACCACGGGATCGAAATTCAAAAATCCAGAAGTACCTTTGATCGTATGAAGGGCACGAAAAATGCGATTGAGCAGCTCGGTATCATCTGGCGCCTGCTCTAGCGCGACCAGATCCTGGTTCATCCCTTCGAGCAGCTCCTCGGACTCTATGAGGAACTCTTGCAGCAGCGCCGGATCTTGAGAGAACTCGTTGCTCACGATGTCAGTCCTAAACCGCACTGAAAATTGAACTCAGGCGCTTGCGACTTGCGTCTCCTCAGAGTCGCCCAGTAGCCGATCCACATCGAGCAGAATCAGCAGTCGATTGTCCAGCTTTCCGACTCCCATCACGTATTCCCGCTCCACCTTCCCCAAACGAGGTGGCTGCTCCACGGTCTCGGCAGGAATGCGCAAAACCTCTGACACCGAATCCACGATGAAGCCCAGCACCGTACCTTTAACCTCAACCACCACGATGCGAGTTTGGTTGCCCTGCTCCGTGCAGTCGATGCCGAAGCGTTTCCGCAGGTCGATAACCGGAATCACCCTGCCACGCAAGTTGATAACGCCGTCCACGAACTTAGGTGAGTTCGGTACACGAGTAAGACGCTGGACGCGAATGATTTCCTGCACGCGCAAGATGTCGAGACCAAACTCTTCTTCCCCAACGTGAAAACTCACTACCTGCAGCATTTCGCCATGTGCTGGCCCATGCTGAGTTAGTTTGTCTTGCGCCACCGTCGTGTTGGTTCGGGTTCCCATCCTGCGTTCCCTCACGAGCTTTACATATTCGTAACTTGGCACGTCAGTGCGCCGAAGCTGCTAACGCCCGGGCAGTTACAGCAGAATGCCGGGTTGTGCCAGGGGGATCGGACTCGCCGGAGCCGAGCTTGAAAGTGCCAACCATGTTCTGCAGATCGAAAGCGAGGCTGGAGAGGTCCTGGCAGGCTTTGGCCGACTGCTGCGCGCCATCGGCCGATTCCTTCACCAATTTGGCGATCTTCTCCATATTCTGATTCACTTCTTCGGAAGCGCTCGATTGCTCCATCGCCGCAGTAGCAATCTGCATGACCATCTCGCCCACTTGCTCGGCCATGTGGATGATCTCCTTCAGCGAGCCTCCCGCTTGGATGGTCGACTTCACTCCCTCTTCGACCTGCTTGGTGCCGGTTTCCATGGCGGTAACTGCGGTCTTGGTCTCCTGCTGGATGTTTTTGATCATGCCAGCGATTTCTTTGGTGGCCGTAGTGGTACGCTCCGCCAGCTTGCGCACTTCATCGGCAACCACAGCAAAGCCGCGGCCCTGCTCGCCAGCGCGGGCGGCTTCGATGGCGGCATTGAGCGCCAGCAGATTGGTTTGATCGGCAATATCGTTAATGACGCCTACGATCTGGCCGATCTGATCTGAACTTTTGCCCAGCTCGTCCATCTTCTTGGCAGTGCCACTGACTGAATCCGCGATGGCGCGCATCCTGCTCAGGGTCTCTTCCACGATGGCACCGCCGCGGCGGGCGGTTTCCGCGGCTTGGCGGGAAGCCTCGGCGGCTTTGTTGGAATTTTCCGAGACTTGCAGCACGGTGGAGGACATCTCCTGCATGGCAGTAGCCACCTGCGCGGTCTGATCTTTCTGTGTCTCGGCGCTCTGTGCTTGCTGGGTAGCGGAAGAGGACAGTTCCTCGCTCGCGCTCGCCACGTGCTGCGCGGTTCCGGCAATGGACTGAATCATTTCGCGCAGACTGTTTTTCATGCGGTTGAAAGCGGTCCCAGCCTGGCCGATTTCGTCCTCCGTCGTAATCTCCGCATCATCTGTGGCAAGATCATTGGCTGCCACTCGCTGCATCGTGGCAACTAAGCGGAACATGATGCTCCGGATAGACCGGATGGTCATGCCCGAGACTGCCGCCCCGAGCAGAAAACCCAATGCCGCTAAGGTAAGAATCAGAACGCGGCACCGAGAGACTGTGGCATCTTGTCTTTTGTCGGCCTCTTCCAAGCCTTTATCCAAATAGCTGGTGAAGGCCTTCACATTTTCATGGAGTTGCTTGAATGCAGGATCCGACTCGCGGGTTAGTGTCTGAATTGCATCTTTCGTTTTCCCGGACCGGCGGAGCTGAACCTCT
>DAIMDJ010000297.1:2801-4078 GCA_036725905.1 Terriglobales bacterium | reverse complement strand
CCCTTGGCGTTAGCCAAATCCCGGACATACTTTGTTAGTACGAAGGAAAGTATCAGCGAAGCCGCGAAGATGACCAGGTAGAAAAGTGTCAACTAGCTTCCCCTGAGCTAGACGCACAACACAGTGGACTTCCCATCTATAACGTTGCTGGCGCTGCGCGACAATCATCTTTCTTGGTTCCTCTGAAAATTGGTTGTAGTGGACTCCATACAGTCAACAGCAGCGCGATGGATGCCACTCACGGTTCAAGCTGCCGTGCTAGACTTTTTTCTCGCTACCATGATGAGGGATTTTGCAACGACGTCTCTTCGATGGAGGCTGAGGGGAATCGCTTGCTTCTCCTTCATTCTGGCAACGGCAGGCCTGATGATGGCGCAAGATCAGCCGGTCAAAACTATCCCAAGCACAGACGTTTTTCCGAGTGCTACCCCCGTCAGGGCCGAGCATTCGCCTGAAGCGCGAGAACCCGAGCATGGAGGGTCTGCGGATTCTTCACTGCGGCTTGGAATCGGCGACCTGCTGGAGTTCGGTGTCTACAACGTTTCGGAGCTTTCCACCAAAACTAGAGTCGGCAACAACGGCGACATTTACCTTCCTCTGATCGATTACGTGCATGTTGCGGGACTTACCACCGAGGAAGCTCAAGCGATTATTGAGAAACGCCTTTCGGATGGAGGTTTTCTAAATAACCCGCACGTCACCTTGTTCATTGATGAATACGCTTCGCAAGGCGCAAGCGTGTTGGGAGAGGTTGGCCATCCGGGTGTCTACCCTGTTCTGGGGGATCGGCATTTGTTTGATTTGATCTCCGCCGCAGGCGGGCTTAGTGATAAAGCAGGCCGCAGTATTGTGGTGGTTCACCGCAATCAGCCAGACAAGCCCGTGGCCGTTCCACTGACACGGAACGTCAGTGATAACCCCGACAGCAACATTGCGGTTTTTCCCGGCGACACAGTAACAGTGCGCAGGGCTGATGTAGTTTATGTGGTCGGTGACGTAAACAAGCCAAGCGGATTTTTGATGGATACTGGAAACCTGACTGTTTTGAAGGCCATCGCGCTCGCTGGCGGCACGAATCGAACTGCGAAACTGGGCGGTGCGAAGATTATCCGCAAAGGTCCCACCGGGATGACTGAGACCTCGGTGCAATTGAAAAGGATCCTTCAAGCCAAGGCGCCCGATATGCCGCTAGAGGCGGAGGACATCTTGTTCGTCCCTAGCAGCGCTGCGAAAACAATTACAGGTCGCACCTTTGAATCAGCGATGCAGGCTGCAAC